>CAIPEX010000046.1 GCA_903864185.1 uncultured Chloroflexota bacterium
GCATCCGCCCAGAGCGCACTGCCAAGGCTTACAAGCGTTGCCCCCGCGGCAAAGAAGTCGAGTGCGTCAGCCGGTGAGCCGATCCCGCCACCGCCAATGATCGGCGGTGCGCCGCGAAGGCCTGCCGTGGCGGCGATTGCAGCGAGCGCGAGCGGGCGAACGAGTGGCCCGGAGAGCTCTCCTGCACCAGCGGCGAGTGCAGCAGCGTGGCGGGAGCGATCGGGGAGATAGCCGATTGGCGAGCCGCTGATCGAGAGGAGGTCGAGGCCGGCATCGATCCCATCGCGGCTCAAGCGTGCCAGGTCGACGGCTCCTGGAGAGACCTTCACGACGAGTGGGCGCTCCCCCGCCTCTCGCGCGATATCGATGAGGCGCAGGGCTGCATCGGTATTCGCCTCCCAACGGGCGCCGTCCAGTTCGGCCGCCGGAACCGTAAGGTCGAGCTCGTACGCTGCAATGTTGAGTGCATCAGCACGGCGCTCAAGCGTACGCAGCAGGCGCTTCAGGTCGCTCGTGCCAGCGGCAACGAGCGAGACGGCAACGGCACACGGTGCTGCGCGCCACGATGCACCGTGGCGCTCCATCACCTCATCGACGCCTGGGTTCTCGCGTCCGATCGCATGGAGAAGGCCGCCTGGCACCTCAACGACACGGGGTAACCCGCCGCCTGCACGTGCGGTGAGGCTCACGCCACGCGTCACAAAGAGCCCAACGCTACGCAGGTCGACAAGGTCGGCAACCTCGGCACCGAAGCCGAGTGGACCACTCGCAAGTACGACCGGGCGTTCAACGTGGAGTCGACGCGTGCTCCCAAGCGTTGCGCGCAACTCCACAACCGCAGGATTGATCCGCAGCACCTCGTCGCTCATCTCATCTCCCGCCGTCAAAACTGCTCACGTCGATCGCTGGGCCTTCGCGACAGAGGCGAATTGATCCAGTGCGTGTCGGCACGGTGCAACCACCGCACACGCCACTCCCACAACCAACCTCGTGGGTAACGATTACCGAGAGCCACGCGTCGCCTTCGCGACGGCTGCTGCGCGATCCACGTGCCGTCGTTCGACTGCCGCTCGAGTGTTTTCGCGCAGCGCTACGGGCGGCATCGACGAGTGTCGACGCGCCAGCGGCGACTGCTTGGTCGGCCCATGCCACGTACTGCGGGAGGAGGTCGGCAATATCGCCGCGTACGCCAAGCGATCCGTCTGCCGTTGCAACCACAATTTCGACGCGCTCGGGGAGGAGCGCAGCGGGGATGAGCTCCGCGGCAGTTTGTGCCGATTGCACGAGCACAACAGAGCGGCCCTCTACAACCGCGCTGTTGATGAGGAGGCGCACCCAGGCGAAGCCTTCGCCGTCGCACGCGACAAGGAGCTGCGTTGAGCGCGGCACCTTGGGGATCGGCTGACCGATCGGGCCGGTCAGCGCCACGCGCTCACCGATGCGAATGTCGGCGAGTGAGTCGCGACCACCGTCGGCACGTGGCTGGAGCCCCACCTCAACCACGCCGCGAAGCGGATCGAGCAGGGTGACGGGGGCAACCCGTCGCAACCGATAGCCGCCAGCCTCGGCACGCAAGAGATGGAGCGCATGCCCAGGTCGGAGACCGGCAACGAAGGATGGTGCGTGCAGTTGGATGGCGATGCGCCCTGGAGCGAGCTCGCCCAGTCCGACGACCTCAGCGACGACGGGCGCCGTGCCCATCATGGACATCAGACCTTGGCGCCGCGATCTCCGGCGACACCGATCCCCGCAACCACTGCCCCGGTTGGGCGCGTCGCCAACCCTGCCGCGCCACGGAGTGCCGCTTCTATGCGCTCATACAGATCGGCGATGACCCAGAGTTCAACGAGTTCGGCCGGTCGCACGCGTTCAAGGATGCTCTTCCCACGCCCGCTCGTTGAGCGCACGCGGAACGATCCATCGCGCTCGAGGATCAACTGCGGAGCCTTCTTCGTTCCAGCAAGGATGACGGGCGAGATCGAGATAAGGATCGCGCGATGCTCGCGCAAGAAGCGGTTGAGGCGATCCGCTGCTTGATCAACGGCGAGGAGTCGCTCTGAGCCGGCCGTCTCAGCCGCCACCACCAGGCTCCGCGTCAGTGCGTCGGAACGTGTTGATTGCGCACGAGTAGGCGCGCCCTTCTTCGTTGCCGCCACCTTCTTTGGTGCTGCTGTGCTGCGCTTCTTGCGCGCCTTGCCGAGTGCGCTACGCAAGCCCATCAGCCGGAGTACTCGAGATCAGACGAGAGGCGCTCGCGCAAGAACATTGAATGGTGTCGCTCGAACATCCACTCGCCAGCGCGATGGCCGAGCGCGCGAGATGACTCGTCGGCCTCGAGCTTATCGAGCGTTCCGTAGTCGGGAAGATCGAACATGATGACGTTGTCAAAGTCCCAGCCGTGGGCAACGTTGTACCAGCCAATAAACTTGATGCCGAACTTCTTCTCGTACTCCTTTACCGTTCGCGGAAAGATCGTGCGCATGAAAAACTTAAAGAAGGGGTCACGGCCCCGGCGAATCGAAAAGTACGTTGCGAGCACTGGCATCAGTCGGATTCTCCCACGCCGCCACTGCCCGCGTCACCCGTGTCGCCTGCCGCACGCTTCCGCGCCTCCTCTTCAAGCTGACCGACCGTCTTCGTTGCGCTGCCGAGCGGTGCGCGGCGCGTCTTCCGATCGGCCGCCACGAGACGGAGGAGGAAGATCGCCGTCTGCCCTACGAGAAGGAGGAGGACGACCACCCCAATGAGGAGGAGGGTAGCGATGGCGGGCCCCCAGTTCAGCACCGCTGAGAGGGGGGCGAGGATGATGAAGAGGACGAGGACGACCACCTGAATCCAGAAGCAGCCGAGGCCTGGGCCTCGCTCAGCGTCCAGCGGCGCGCCCTTATATTCCGGTGCGGGTGGCGGCACGGTGCTCATGTGCGCATTCTGGCGCAGATCGAAGAACTAGCCTGAATAGGCGGTTGCCCCTGCGTGCAGGGTGAGGCGCACCACTCCAGGGAGCGCAACGCCGAGGAGCGGCGTATTGATGCTCCTGCCGAGGAGGTTCGCCCGTGCCGGCACCCAGGTCGCGAGGCGATCGACGACGACGAGGCTTGCCGGTGCGCCAGCTGAGAGTGTGGGTGCTGGCAGCTTCCCTTCGAGCAACGCGGCGGGGCCGGTGGTCAGCGCTGCGACGAGTGTTGCGAGTGAGAGCTCCCCCGCCGCCTGCGCGGCGAGTGCAACGCTCAAGCTCGTCTCGATGCCTGCAATGCCGTTGGCTGCGCGTCCGAACTCGACCTCCTTGCGTTCACGCGAGTGCGGTGCATGGTCGGTTGCAATTGCGCATGCTGTTCCATCACGAAGTGCAGCGCGGCATGCTGCACCATCGACCGCAGCGCGCAGTGGCGGGCAGACGCGTAGGTTCGTATTGAACGCAGCGGCGCTCGGAGAGATCGCGTCGTCTCCCGGAAGCCATGACCAGCGCTGCTCGCCCATCAGCCAGGCGTCACTCAAGGCGAGGTGATGTGGCGTGACGTCACAGGTCACCTGCAACCCACTCGCTTGTGCTACACGAACATGCTGCAGTGATGCAGCAGTTGAGAGGTGTGTGAGGTGGAGGCGTGCACGCGGGATGCGCGCAGCAACCTCACGGAGGATCGTGATGTTGCGTGCAACCGCTTCATGCTCGGCACGAGCGGGCCACGGGCGCAGCCCGAGGCGTAGCGCCACGGCACCATCGGCAGCCTCGCCATCCGCAGATTGCACCGGATCTTCGCTGTGCTCGATCAGCGGAATCCCCGCAGTGGCAGCGGCGGCAAGAACCTCTGCGAAGAGGCGCGGGTCGGTGATCGGTGCCCCGTCATCGGAGCAGGCGACAGCCCCCGCAGCGACGAGCGCTGCGAGTGGTGCGACCTGCTCGCCGCGGCGCCCTACGGTTGCAGCGGCAATCGGGAGGAGGCGCATGCTCAACGCGGCACCAGAGTGCGGGCGCACCATTGCATCGAGGATCTCGACTGAGTCTGCGGCAGGCTCGGTGTTCGGCATGAGGCAGGCGCTCCCATACCCGCCGTGTGCCGCAGCGCGAGCAAAGCTCTCGACATCTTCTGATCCACTCGCGCCTGGCTGTCGAGCGTGCGCATGGAGATCAATCAGTGCCGGAAGGATCATGCGAACCGGGTCGCCCGCCCCTGGATTCGCGCCCGCCTCCCATGTCGCGCCTGCTGCCGCCTCTCCATCGCGCCACGTAACGGCAGTGATCTGACTCCCCTCAACATCGAGTGTCGCGACCCCGGCGCGCTTCGCAACTGGATCGACAAGCCAGTGGTCAACAAATCGGTGTGCTGCCTTGGTCATACGGGCACCACGGGTGGTGGCGCATCGAGGCCATGCGCGGCGATCCAGAGTGCGGCCATGCGCGTTGGCACACCCTCTGCAACCTGCTCGAGCACGAGGCTGCGTGGGCCCTGCGCAACGTCGGGGTCAATCTCAACGCCTTCGTTCATTGGTCCTGGATGAAGGACGCGGCAGCTTGGTGCCGCGACACGCGCGAGTCGCTCCTCGGTCATTCCCCATTCCATCCGATACGTTTCGGTGGATCCGAGTGACGCACCATCGAGTCGCTCACGTTGGATGCGCAACGCCATGGCCGCATCTGCCCCCTCGAGCGCCTCGTCGGCGGTGGCAACGACGCGGATTGATCCGCGCGTCAACGTGCGCGATGCAACGTAGTCATGGAATCCCGCAATGAGCGGTGCAGGGCCAGCCAGTCGCACATCTGCACCAGCGGCGGTCAGTGTGTGGAGGTTGGAGCGAACCACGCGGCTATGGAGCAGGTCTCCCACAATCGCAATGCGCCTCCCGGTCAGCGAGCCGTCGCTCGCGGCGATGTGGCGAACCAGCACGGCGAGGTCGAGTAGCGCCTGGGTTGGATGCGCGTGCCAACCGTCACCGGCATTCAGCACATGCCCACTGAACGCCTGCGCGGCGAGCCACGGTGCGCCGGCACGATCGTGGCGCACGACGATTGTGGTCGCGCCCAGCGCGCCGAGCGTGCGCACCGTATCGGCGAGCGACTCGCCCTTCCCTACCGATGAGCTGCTCACATCAAAATCAATGAGGTGTGCTCCGAGTGCATGTGCCGCCTCGACAAACGAGAGGCGCGTGCGTGTGGATGCTTCGTAGAAGAGCATCGCCACGGATTGATCGCGCAGATCGCTCACCCGACCCGCAGGCGAGCGACGGATCGCACGCATCTGCTCCGCGACGGCAAGGCGCCGTTGCAGCTCTGGCCATGAGAGGCCATCGACATCGAGCAGGTGCTGCGTGGCGGCCATGGGCACGCCCCTCTTCAGCTGATCAGCCCTGCGCCTTGGCTGCCGCCTCATTCGCTGCGAGATGCTCGGCGAGCAGCTCCACCTTCACGAGGTCTTCACCATCAATCTCTTTCACGCAGACGCGCACCACCTCTTCACTCGTGGTCGGAATGTTCTTCCCCACGTGATCGGCGCGGATCGGCAGCTCGCGGTGACCGCGGTCGATGAGTGCAACGAGGCGGATCGCCTTCGGGCGACCGTAATCGATCAGGGCGTCGAGGCCGGCACGGATCGTGCGCCCCGTATAGAGGACGTCGTCAACGAGGATGACGGTCTTCCCCGTGATGTCGCCAGGGATCGATGTGCCGCGATGCACCGGGGCAACAGCGATCGTCGAAAGATCGTCGCGGTAGAAACTGATGTCGAGGGTGCCCGACTCGACGGTCACGCCCTCGTTCTCTTTGATCGCATCAACGATCACCTTCGCAAGTGGAACGCCGCGGCGCTGGATGCCAACGACGACGAGACCCTCGGTCCCCTCTTTCTCAATGATCTCGTGGGAGATGCGGGTGAGTGCGCGGCGGATCTCTTCGGCGTTCATCACTTGTCGTGCCATGGATTCTCCTCTGCCCCGCCGGCCGTTCTCTGACGACCACGTTGCGGGTGCTGCCGAATGCTAGCAGGACACCTAGCGCAGAGCGCGGCGGAGTTCCGCAGCAGCCTCCTCGGGGGCGATCGGCACCACGGGGATCCCCGAGGCGAGTTCTAGGCCGCCAATCGGACGGAGGCGCGGGTGGAGCTCCCAGTGCCAGTGGTAGGTGACGTCGACCCGTTCGCGGAGCGGCGCCGTGTGGAGCATGAGGTTGTACGGGGGCATGCCGATCGCTCGGAGCGCACGCACCGCTGTCTGGAGCGTCTCAGCAAAGCCACGCACGGTCGCGAGATCGGCATCGGCGAAATCGGCGGCGTGCCCATGTGGGAGCACCCAGGTCTCAAATGCCGACCGGCTCGCGAACGGAGCAACGACGAGACCGTAGGCGTCGCGGTGCACGACGCGGCGCCCGCTCGACTCCTCCTCGTGGATCATCCGGCAATACGCGCAGCCGCCAGCACGAATCGAGACGCGCGCTGCACCGCCAATCTCTTCGGCGAGCCGGTGCGGCACCTGTGGCAGGTCGTAGGCATCGAAGCAGAGGTGGTCGGTCATCGCGCCCGCCTGTGCGCCAGCATTGCGCACATATTGAATGTAGGCGGTTGCCCCACTCTCGCGCCCGGCGCGGAGATGATCACGCACTGCGATAAGGAAATCGGCAACGAGCCCAACGGGGACCTCATCGAGCTCTCCGTGTGCAAGCTTCGGCGCGATGATTGTTGACCAGGATCCGGCCTCCTCCATCCCGCTCAACGTGAGGAATCCCGACTCGCCGCGGGCAGCATCGCTGCGCGTTCCAACCGACTGAAAGGCACCCTGGCGGAGCGTACGGCGCGTTACGCCTTCAACCGTCGCCTCGGCACAGTTCTTGCACGCTGGATCTCGCTCGGCACTCAGCCGCTCGGCAACAAAGCGCGTCGGTTCAAACTCGCGGTCGACGACCGTCGCCGACCACCAGCCGGTGATCTCATCGCGTCGCAGCTCCCAGATGCCGCCGCTCATCGAACCTCGATCTCCATAGCAGAGAGGGTAGCGGGATCAACGTACGCGCTGATCGCCGTTGCGTAGGAGCGTGCAACATGGAGTGCAACCTCGGCGAGTGGCGGCGGCGGCGCTCCGACCGACTCGCGGCGACCAGCGGCAACCGCCTGCCAGTCTCGCTCCGCTGCAATTGAGGTCGAAACCACGCCTGCATGCCCGCAGGGATTGATCAGGTCGAACGCATCGAGATCACGCCCGACATTCAACGCGAGCCCATGCCAAGCCACGCCCTGCTCGACGCGAACGCCCACCGCGCCAATCTTTCGCTCGCCGATCCAGCATCCAGGTGCACCATCGCGGCGCTCCGCAGTAATCCCATACGCCGCACAGGCATCGATCAGCGCCCCTTCAAGCGCGCGAATGTGTTCGCGTAACGTGATCCCCCCTGCGCGTAGCGCAATGATCGGATAGACGACGAGATGCCCGGGCCCGTGATACGTCACCTCGCCACCGCGCTCAACGTGCCGCACGGCGATGCCGCGCGCGACGTATTCGGCTTCGGTGAGATGCAGGTGCTCGGGCGACGCATTGCGCCCGAGGGTCAAGACCGGATCATGCTCAAGCGCTAGCAGGGTGTCGATCCCTCGTCCTTCAATCCGCTCTGCCACCAGCTGCCGCTGCAGGAGGTGCGCGTCGTCGTACGCCACCCGCCCCAACCAGCGTGCCGATACCTCTCGTTGCACCTGCTCCATACCCTGAGCGTAGCCGTCTCCCTGCGCCCTGCGCTATGCTCACCCCCCACGCGGGAGTAGCTCAGTTGGTAGAGCGTCTGCTTCCCAAGCAGAAGGTCGAGAGTTCGAGACTCTTCTCCCGCTCCAATCCCACCGCAAACACGCCAATGCGCCTATGATCCCGCAATGGTAAAAGACGGGCGCAAACATCTGACGACCAACGCCCCAGCCACCCTCGCGGTGCATGCGGGCGAGGCCCCCGACCCCACAACGCGAGCGCATAACCTGCCGATCTTCCAGACGGCGACCTTCAGCTTCGAGACCGCCGACGAGAAAGAGGCGGCGGTTGATGCGGCGGCAGACTTCACGCCACAGGCCTACTTCTACACCCGCGTTGGCAACCCGACCACCGACGCCCTCGAGGCGAAGATCGCTGCGCTTGAGGGCGCAGAGGGTTCGCTCGCATCCGCAGCCGGCATGTCGTCGGTCTCAGCCTCGCTGTTCGCACACCTCAAGGCAGGCGATCACCTGATCGTTGCGGACGACCTCTTCATCGGCACCCAGATGTTGTTCGAGGGCGACTTCCCGAAGCGCGGCATCGAGGTCACCTCGCTCCCCATCACCGACCTCGCCGGCGTGCAGGCTGCCATCAAGCCGAACACTCGTGTGATCTTCGCTGAGCTCCTGTCGAATCCATGGAACCGCGTCACCGATGTGCCGGCGCTCGCCAAGATTGCCCATGACGCGAAGGCGATCCTCATCATCGACAACACCTTCCTCAGCCCCGCGGCGGTGCGCCCACTCTCCATGGGCGCCGACCTCGTCTTGCATGCCAGCACGAAGTGGATCTCGGGGCATGGCGATGCACTGGGTGGCGTCGTCTCTGGTTCCGCGGCTCTCCTCAATCCGATTCGTCGACTTACCGACTGGCTCGGCGGAACGCCAAGTCCCTTCAACTCGTGGCTGATCGCCCGCGGCACGCGCACCCTCCCACTGCGCGTCGAGCGCGCAACGGAGAATGCCGGCAAGGTCGCCGCCTTCCTGGAGAAGCACGAGAAGGTGGAGTGGGTTCGCCACCCGAGCCTCGCCTCGCACCCAGACCGCGCCGTTGCAGAGAAGCTCCTCAAGGGCAACTGGGGCGGCATGCTCGCCTTCAAGCCACGCGGTGCGAACGGTGACGACCTTGGTGCGATGCGTGCCTTCGCCGACAACCTGAAGCTGTTCGCAATCGCCGTGAGCCTCGGCGAGGTCGACACGCTCGTCTACCCGATGCCAAAGCGTGGCGGCATCTTCCGCGTCAGCATCGGTATTGAAGACGCGGCCGACATCATCGCCGACTTTGAGCAGGCGCTCGCGCACGTCCGCTAGGGTGGCACGCCGCCCCAAGCGCACGAGCATTGCGCTCGCCGCCATCGCTGCAAACGCGGCGCTCGCCAGTGCCGCCGCCGTTGTCGGAACCGCCGGGATTATCGGCATCCTGATTGCAACCTTTCGCGTTGCGGGCGAGACATGGATCTCGATCGGCACGACGATTACCGCGCAGCTCCCAGCCGACCTCGTGCAGCTGCTCGATGCGTTCGGCATCGACATTCCAGGACTCCTTGATCAGGCGGCGACGAGCGCCCAGCTGCCAGAGTTTGGTGACCTCGTGCGGCAGCTACTCGCAGTCGGTGTTGTCGTTCTTGCGCTCGTGCTGCAAGTTGCACTTGTTGCCGGCCTGGTTGCACGCGAACTCTGGCGCAGCCCGCGACGTGTTGAATGGCATCAGGTGTATGGCGGATTTGTGGCGGGTGTTGCCCTGCTCGGCCTACTCGTACTCGGTGCGCCGAACCTCTGGCTCGGACTGCTCGGCGCAGTCGGCCTTCTGACGCTCGTCGCTAGTCGCCAAGCCCTCGCATCCCGGTCCTAAGAATTCTGCGGCGCAGTCGCAACGCATAGCGCGCGAGCGCCCCACGGAGTGGGTCAAGGTCAACATCGAACGCGCCGCCATACGCCCATGCGCGTCCCGCCCACTTGAGCTTGTTCTCATCAATGCCAGCAGTTGGGAGCCCCCAGAGGTCGTAGCGTTCGCTCCCGCGCGTTACTGCGCGTGAGATTGCATCCGCCTGCAGCGCGGTTGCGGCATGACGCACGCTCTCGTGGTCGATCGCGCCGCCGAAGAGCCAGGTGGTGGAACGCCCAACGGTGATGGTGAGGAATGCACCGACAAGCGTCCCGTCGGGACCCTCGGCGATGGTGAGCTCTGCAGCACTGCCGAAGGAGCGCATGATGTGCTCGTAGACTGCAGCCGGGCGACTGAAGATTTCGGCGCGGGCGGCAATCGCCCCCATCACCGTGGCGAGCGAGGCCGCTTCGGTCGCACTCGCGAGTCGCACCCGTACGCCCGACTCTTCTGCCTGGCGCGCGTAGCGACGGCGCGTCGGGTGCCAGGCGGCACGAACCGCCTCGAGTCCGAGACGCAGATCGATGACCCGTGTGCTGCGCGGCTGGACCGTCTCGCCTGCCGTGAAGCGCAGCCCCGCAGTGGTGAGTGCCGCCTCCCAGGTGGCGCGCAGCGGCGCGGTGAGGGCGGCAGCTGGATGTACCGCATCGTCGCCCTCAGGGACAGGCAGCATGTCGGGCACCTCGAAACGCAGCAGGGTGACGCCGTCGGCGCGCAGGTCTGCAAACGAGGCGAGCAGGGCGGCGCGCAAGCGTGCGGCGAGTGCATCGTCGGTCGCAGCCACCACGGGTCCGAACGGCACGTAGCCCATAGCGCCGAAGGGGCCAGGGAGTCGTCGAATCAAGACCTGTGCGCCGGCCCACGAGCCGTCACCCGCTTCAGCAACAAGTCGTACGGCACGCCAGCCGCTCACCGACTTCGCCTCTGCGTGTGCGGGGTACTGCACAAACGATGCGGCCGAGCTTGCGATGCGCGTCGCCCACGCCTCTCCCGTCTCGCGGAAGGTTCGGATTGCGGCGCGGGAATCCATCGTGCTCTCGTCGCTCATGCACGTAGGATACGCGCTCCAGTACGCTAGCGCTCATGAGTCTCCCGCCGCTCCCGCCGTTCGCACTCGATCCAGATGGAGTTGTCTTTGATCTTGATGGTGTGCTCGCCGATACCGAGCCGGTCTGGGCCGAGAGCCGCTTCGAGATCGCAGCAGAGCTCGGTGGCAGTCTGAGCGAGCACGACTTTCATCGTTTCTATGGCGCGAACACCGTGCAATGGAGTAGCGCCATGGCCGAGATCCTCGGGCATCACGATCCAGCAGTTGTCGCAGAGCGAACGATCGCGCGACTCCTTGAGAAGTACGCCGGCGGCGTTGCGGTGATCCCAGCAGGGGTTGCAGCGGTGCGCCGCGCTGCGGCACGCGGGCCGGTCGCCATCGCGTCGGGGAGCCCCCGCATCGTGATCGAGGCGCTCCTCCGCCTCCTTTCACTTTCCGATCTGGTGCAGACCTATGTGAGTTGTGATGAGGTTGCAGGCGGCAAGCCACTCCCAGATGTCTACCTTGAGGCGTGTCGACGCATCAACATTGCCCCGGGCCGTGCGCTCGCAATTGAGGACTCACTCGCTGGCGCGCGTGCAGGAAAGGCGGCGGGGATGACGGTGGTCTTAGTGCCACTGGTTGGTGCGCCTTCTTCGGCTGGCGCAGAGGCGGTTGCCGATGTGATCTTGACGAGCCTCGACGAACTCCCGCTTCTCCCGCAGAACTAGTCGCGCGCTACCCCGGCCTTCTCACCAAGCGCCTCATTTGAGGGCTCGATCAGGTAGCTTCCGTCCTCAAAAATAATGACGGGGATCGACTTTGCGCCGGTGAGGTTCTCGATCATGGCCTTCGCGGCTGCGTCCGCATCGACATCCACATAGGTATACGGCACGCCGTGGGCGTCCAGATAGCCGTTCGAGCGGCGGCAGTCGCCACACCAGTCAGCTCCGTACACCGTGATCTTCTTCGCGTCGCTCATGATCTCCTCCGTGCTCGCTGTGCCGATGCTGATGCACCTCGCCTTGATCGTAGCCTACCGCGCCAAAGCAGCGCAATGCCAATGGTGATGCTGAGTGCGCCGATAAGCGGAAGGCCGCGCAAGCTCTCGGGAAGGATGCTGTACGTCGCGACCGATGTCGCAAGGGCAGGAAAGATTGGCCCCACCCACGCCACGTGTTCGCGCTCACGCGATGCACGGCGTACCACTGCGATGGTGGCGATCGCATTGACTGTGAGCGACACGAGCTCCTGCCCAGGTAGAGACGAGCACGTTGCGCTCTCTGGCGTGCAGTTCACTGCTGCTGCATAGAGTTCGCTCACGAGTATCTGCACAAACACCGCACTAAGCGAGCCGATTCCGAAGAATGCAATAAAGGTGAGCAGCCGACTTGATCCTGCACGAACGGTTCGGCGCAACTCCAAGACAAGCTCCCCGCCGAACAGTAGCGCCGGGATGAGTGCGACTAACAGAACAGCAAGCGTCAAGAAGCGAACTGGATTAACCACATACAGATAGGGATCGAGCGGCGCGACCGTAAATGACTGCATCACAAAGTTCAGCGCACTGCTTAGTAGCAAGAGGGGGAGGAGTCCAAGCATGAAGCCGACTATCGATACGCTAAGGGTGTTCGCATCCTCTCGTGCTTGGGCAATCGCGCGGCGCGTGCCAACAAGCAGCATGAGGCTCAGCAGAGCGGTCAGACCAAGATTCCGGAGCACTGCTGGCGCGCTCACTGTCGCGCTGGCAGTAACCCCCGGCCCTCCCGCCAGGATGAACGCGAGTGCGAGCCAGCCCGTGAGCAGGGCGGCCACGCCAGCAAGCGAAGCGAGCACCGTTTGCACACCTAACGCTTGGGGAAGGTGCCGGGCTGGCATGAGCGCAAGCCGCGCCACCACTGCAATCGGCGCGCCGAGCACGAGGATCGTAAGGGCGTTACGCGATCCTTCGCTCAGTGCGAGGCTCTCAATACCGAGCCGGGCGGGGATGTAGGCGGTGAACCAGGCAGCAAGAGAGAGCAGCACGCCCCCGTTGATAAGGATCGACGCGACAGCATTGAGTGGGCCACTCGGCGTTTCTCGCTGGTTACTGGTCATGGCCACCCCTCTCTCGCATCCAGTATGCACGAGGCGCTAGGCTGCACTCATGCAACACCAGTCGCTCCGCCTCGCCCACGCCGCACTCGTCGCCGCCGAGTGGCTGCGCGGCATCGGCCTCATTGCCGCAGGTGGCCTCTCCTATGGCCTCCTCGGGGGCACGATGCCGCCTCCTGGCGGCTACGACTATCTCGTCGGCGTGACCTCATTTGCCACGATCCTCGTCGGCGCAATCGACCTCACCCTGGCCGCGTGGCTCGCTGCGCGAGGTGGCGTGCGAGCCCAAGTTGTAGCGAGCCTCAGCCTCTCGCTCGTGCTCATCGCCACGGGGAATCCTCTCGTTCCGCAGATCGCAATGATCGCCTTCGCCACCCTCGTTGCCGTGCTCCTCAGCCGAAAAACCCCACGCACGGGGGGGAACGAGTAGACTCCCCCGCATGGTTGGACCTGTCTACTTAACAGAAGAGGGGAAGGCGGCACTCGAGGCCGAGTTGCACGACCTGATCCACGCACAACGCCCCGCCGTGATTGCACGCATCAAGGCGGCAAAGGAGCTGGGCGATCTTCGTGAGAATGCCGACTACGAGATTGCGCGCAACGAGCAGTCCTTCATCGAGGGGAAGGTTCTCGAGATCGAGGAGAAGCTGCGCAACCACGAGATCATCGAGTCGCATGCCGGCAGCGACCACGTTGAGCTCGGCTCAACCGTCGAGGTGACTGGCGACCGTAAGACGCGCTCCTACATGATCGTGGGCTCAACGGAGGCCGACCCGAGTGGAGAGCCGCCAAAGATCTCGAACGAGAGTCCGCTCGGTAAGGAGCTCCTCAATAAGCGCGTTGGCGACAAGTTGACCGTTACCCTCCCGAACGGGAGTTCGGTCACCTACACCGTAAAGAAGATCTCCTAGCTCTCGCGGAGTGCGTCGGGGTTCGCCGACCAGACCGCCCCGCTCACAAAGTGCTCCGACTTCCAAATCGGCACATCGCGCTTGAGTGCATCGATCACCGCAGCGCTTACGGCATAGGCGTGTGCGCGATGGGGGGCGGCAACCACAAGGAGGAGGCTCGGCGCACCGATCGGGACCATCCCGATGGCGTGGACGAGTGCAATGCCGCCGACCGCTCCAGCCGCAGAACGTAACTGTTCGTCGCACACCTCTTCAAGCACCGCCTGCGCAAGCTCAGCAGCCGCCTCGTACTCAAGTGCGGTGACGCGCTCACCTGCGTGGCGACGTGCTGCATCCTCTTCACCTGGCGCTGGCGTTCCAGGAGTCTCTCGCGTGATCCCCGTGAAGGTCACGACCGCGCCATTGCGACTGCTCGCGATCAACGCGGCAAGATCGCCAGCGAGTGTGGCAGGGAGTGGCGCCGGAACGATCGCAACGAGCCGCTGCACTGAGGTGCCGCCGATCTCGCGTATGACACGGTGCGCCGACCAGTCGCTCGATCCCCCACTAGCGGGCGGGAGGAGGGCGACCTCCTCACCTTCATGGAGGGGAGTTGCGGCAAGGTCAGCCGTGCGCGGCAAGATTGCACCAGAAACTGCAATGCGAATGTGCGGCTGCAGCGGCACTTGATCTGGCCGCGTCGCGAAGTACGCAGCAATAAGGTCGGCGACACTCGCAGGATCGGCAAGCTCCACCTTGACGTGCGTACTCCCTTCGCGTGCGCGAAGGACTGCATAGAGACGAACCGTTACCTGCATGCGCTAGACAAGAATCCCTGCTCCGAAGAAGAGTCCTGCCGCCAAGATCGTTCCGGTTGCTACGGCACCGAGATCGATATAGAGGAGTCCGGTTGCCGACTCCATCGAGCGGACGCGCGCGGTGCGCCAGCCACCATAGGTGAGTGCGGCGGGAAAGATGAGTCCGATCACGAGGCGCAAGATGGCGAAGAAGTCCCAGCCAGATCCGAAGCCACCAAGACCGACGAGATGCCAGGCGAAGAAGAGCACGATCTGCAGTGCGACCCCGATGCCGAGTGTGCGGCTTACGAGTAAGAGTGGAGCCTCTGGAAGTTTCGGCGTGACGAGGTACCAGTGTGCAAGCACCATCGCGGCGAACGCACCGCCGGTGACGGCGGCGAGGAGGAGGAGTTGCAACGCGAGGGCGATGGCGATGCCGACGCTTGGCGCCCACCCGACTGCTGCGACGAGGAGTGCCGCAACGCCAGTGCCAACGGTGACGACTCCAATAACCCGACCATCAGAGCCACGCGCGATGCGGAGCATCCAGAGCGTTGCGAGCGAGGCAACGCAGACAAGGAGGAGGCGACGCAGGGCGTCAAGGTCGGCGCCAGCCGCCTGAATCGGGGATCCGGCGGCAGGGCTCGGAAGCGCGCCGTCCGCGAGCCAGGCGAGGAAGGCCCAGCCCCCCGCAGCGAAGACGGTGAAGCCTCGGTAGCCCCTCGTCGACGTCGACCGGTAGGTGAGGAGGAGGACCGCGGCATGCGAGCCCACGGCCAGGGCGCTCACCACCACCCAGTTGATATAGGAGAGCGAGAGGAAGATCGCATCGGCAGACATGCATCGAGCCTACCACCCGCGCCCTCCCCCTCTATCCTCTGCAGATGCGCCAGACCGACAACCCCCGCCCCCTCGCCTACCGCGCTGGCCCATACATGCGCGCGCGCCTTGTTGAGCGTGGTGCGCTCGACGCAAAGATCGCGGAGGCCGACACCGTTGAACTCGATCGCGCTGGCGCGCTCACGCTCCTTGTCGGCCTTGGTGAAATGGCGCAACAGATCAGTGCCGTTGAGCTGATCGCAGGCGGGATCGTCACGCGAGCACTCATCGACATGATCTCGCGCTATGAGTCGAACGCACAACGTGCCGAGCGCCTGCTCGTCGAGACGATCCGCGTCAACCCGGCAGGTCTCCCCCTGATCGCGCTCCTTGATCCGGAACAGCTTGTCGCACCAGAAACAGCGGCGACACTCAGTAGCGGCGAGCGGCTCACCGAGGCTGGGATTGCAACCACGAAGGGGGGCTATAGCCTCGCCGAGTTCCTGCAACTCCCAGGCCGCCGTGCACCAGGTTCACTCATTTCACAGGTGCATTGGATCATTGCGCGGTGGGGTGAACTCATCCCCGGCGTTATCACTGCAGCTGCAACCGCAGGAGTGAACCAGATGAACGCAGGATCGGCGACAATAGGGCGAGGCACACGACGTGGAGAAGAGAAGGGAGGCGAGATGAGCGACCGCGGTAATCTCCCCCACCGCACTGCCGGCATCTTGAACGAGGAGGAAGCTGCGCCACCAGAGGCCGTCCGCGCGATTGCCGCACTCCTTGGCCGTGCTGCCGCGCCGCAGCCGATTGAGAAGGCGACCCGAGAAGCGAAACGCGAGAAGCGCGAGCGAGTGCCGCGTGTGGCCGAGCCCGTTCCATCTGCCGAGGCAGAATCATCTGCGCACGAAGCGGTTGCCCCCCTTGCACTCGCGACGATGGAAGGCGACCGCGAGATCCCCATCGATGGACTTGATTCGCGCGTACACGAACGCGCCGCAGCGGAGATCCGCCGAAGTGAGAAGCGCCTCCAGCGCGCGCAACGTGCCGTGCATGAGGCGCTCGAGCGACTCTCGGCAATGCCGGCCGACGAACTCGGGGGCTAGCGCCCCCTACTGCGGATCGGCGAGGACAAGCAGGCGGAGTTCGGTCATCTCTTCCACCGCCCAGCGAACTCCCTCGCGGCCGAGACCCGACTCTTTCACGCCGCCATACGGCATATTGTCAATTCGGTAGGTAGGAACATCATTGACGATCACGCCACCAACTTCGAGCTCATCAAAGGCGCGACGAACGTGGGCTAGATCATTGGAGAAGAGTCCACACTGAAGGCCGTAGCGGCTCGCGTTCACTGCAGTGAGTGCCTCGTTGAAGTCGCTGAACCGTTCGAGGAGCACGACGGGGGCGAAGGCCTCTTCGCTGCAGATTCGTGCCGTTCGCGGGACGTCGGCCAAGATCGTTGGTGTGAAGAGGCGTGGTGACTTCGGATCGAGTGCCGCGCCGCCTGCAAGGAGGCGTGCGCCGCCTGCAACCGCCTCGGCGATCCACTCGCTTGTTCGTGCCGCTGCGCCATCGTCGATGAGCGGTCCAACATCGGTTGCAGCGTCGGCAGGATCGCCGACCTTGAGTGTCGCGGCGCCAGCGACGAGTCGTCGCTCAAACTCATCGGCGATCGATGCGTGGACGAAGATCCGCTGCACGCTGATGCAGACCTGCCCGGCATAGGCGAATGATCCAACGAGGGTGCGCTTCACGGCCCAATCAAGTTGCGCCGAGGCGTCGATGATGCATGCGGCATTTCCGCCAAGCTCGAGGAGCACGCGCTTCGTTCCGGCACGCGCCTTCATCTTCCAGCCGATCGCAGGTGAGCCAGTAAAGGAGAGGAGGCGGAAGCGCTCATCGTCGATCAGTCGATCCGCTTCGGCTCGCGCTGTTGGAATGACACTCAGCGCGCCTTTCGGGAGCCCGGCCTCAACCATGATCTCGGCGACCTTCAACATGATGAGTGGGTCTGCACTCGGTGGCTTCAGCACAATGCTGCAGCCGGCCGCAATCGCCGGCGCGACCTTATGTGCGGCAAGGTTCAGGGGGAAGTTGAACGGACTAATGCCGAGCACCGGACCAATCGGGAAGCGACGCGTAATCCCGAGGCGATCCTTGCCAGCTGCGTTGAGATCGAGCGGGATCGTCTCGCCGATCATGCGCTCTGCCTCTTCTCCCGCAAGGCGGAAGGTGAGCGCGCCACGATCGATCTCGGCAAGCGCATCGCGCAGGGGCTTCCCCGCCTCGGCGGAGAGGAGTGCGGCAAGTTCTTCGCGACGGGCCGTGATCGCTGTAGCAGTCGTGCGGAGGATTGCACTACGCTCCCATGCGCCGAGTGCGCGCATCGCGGCAAATCCAGCAATGCTCCCAGCCGCGGCGCGCTCGACCTGGTCAGGGCTCGCGAGATAGGTTGTCCCGACGACACGCCCATCGAACGGCGAGCGCACCTCGTGGAGCGTCGGCGACGTCTCCCAACTTCCAGCGATCAGGATCTTCTGTGGCTCCATATGCAGCGAGTCTAGCCCGCCCTCTCGGGGCTAGGCGCCGAGGAGCTGCGCGACGATCAGGTCGGCTGCCTCACGGGTGCCGACCAGCGTCAGTCCCGAGGCACTGCCGGCCGCGGGCGAATCGCCTGCTGGGAGGAGGTCTGCTGTGCGCGCCCCGCCGCGGATCACCGCGGCGACGGCCTGCTCAATCGCGGCCGCCACCTCGGGGAGTCCGAGCGACTCGCGGGCGAGCATCGCGCCAGAGAGGATCGTGCCGATCGGGTTCGCGCTGTTCGTGCCAGCAATGTCGGGGGCTGAGCCGTGGATCGGCTCGTAGAGGCCGAAGAGTCCGTGCGCAGTGCGTCGGCTCCCGAGTGATGCCGAGGGCAGGAGTCCTAGCGAGCCGGCAAGTACGGCCGCCTCATCAGAGAGGATGTCGCCGAAAAGATTCTCCGTCAGGATCACGTCGAAAAGGCTCGGCTGCGTCACAAGGAGCATCGCGGTCGAGTCGACCAGGCGATGCTCAAGGCGCACGTCTGGGTACTCCTGCCCGACCTCGCTCACCACGGTGCGCCAGAGACGGCTCGTTGCCAGCACATTCGCCTTATCAACGGATGTGACAAGGCGACGACGCGCACGTGCACTCTCAAAGGCGACATGCGCAACACGGCGAATCTCATCCTCGTGATACGGCAACGTATCGATCGCGTGTCGACCAGAATCGTCAGCCGACTCGCCCGATGGTGTGCCGAAGTAGAGGCCGCCCGTGAGCTCGCGAACCATGAGCATATCGACACCGTGCAGCCGCTCTGACTTCAGTGGTGAGTGTGCAATAAGTTCCGGAAGGATCGAGACCGGGCGGAGATTAGCGAAGAGCTCGTATCGCGTGCGAAGGGTGAGGAGTGCCTGCTCCGGTCGCACCGCCGCTGCGGGATCGCTCCACTTCGGCCCGCCAACTGCGCCGAGGAGCAGCGCATCGGCCGTATCGGCGATAGCGAGATCTTCGTCGCGGATTGCCACGCCGTAGGCGTCGATCGCACAGCCACCAACAGTGATCTCGCGCCAGTTGAGCGAAAGGTGCTGCCGT
The DNA here is from genome assembly GCA_903864185.1 of uncultured Chloroflexota bacterium. Taxonomy (GTDB): domain Bacteria; phylum Chloroflexota; class Limnocylindria; order Limnocylindrales; family Limnocylindraceae; genus Limnocylindrus. The sequence continues at coordinate 18,846 of CAIPEX010000046.1, forward strand.
GCCATGGCGGCATCAAGGACACGCCGTGTCGCAGCAACGACCTCGGGTCCAACGCCGTCTCCGGGGATCGCGACGATTCGTGGCTCATCGCCCGCCTGTCGCAGTCGTGCCACCTCTGGCGCAGCCGCGGCACGGCTCACTGCATCGCCTCGCGCGACCCCTTCGTTGGCGCACTCGCCGCCCCTGCCTCGAGTGCGGCGAGCTTGTTCATTGCTGTCACATAGGCAACGATCGACGCGTCAATAATGTTTGTCGAGAGCCCCTGCCCCGTTACGATCGGCGCGTTCGGCACCGGGCGCCCCGCCTCGTCGAGGTCGTTTGAACGGCGGCACTTTGTCGTCACCTGTCCCTGTGCATCCTCGCCCTCGGATACGGCGCGAATCTCATACTCGGCAAGCACGGGGCGCCACCCGAGCACCGGTTCGACGGCAGCATCGATCGCCTCATAGAGCGCATCGACCGGCCCGTTCCCTGTCGACTCTGCGGTCGTGTGCGCGCCATTAACGCGCAGCTCGACACGCCCCGATGAGCCGCCGCTGTGCGAACTCGCCACGCTCCAGTCGACCAGTTCGACCGTTGCAACGCTGCCTGTTGCTGCTCGCTTATCGATGAGGGCGAGAAGGTCCGCGTCGGTAAGCTCTTTCTTGATGTCGGCGAGGGCGATCGCCTCGCGATAGAGCGCGTCGAGCGCCTCGCCTGTGAGGTCGTGGCCGAGTTCCGCAAGCTTTGCCTGCAGGCCACGCCGGCCCGAGAGTTTGCCGATCGTGAGACTCGATCCGAGCAGACCAACAGATTGCGGGGTCATGATCTCGTAGGTGAGTGGATTCTTCAGCACGCCATCCTGATGAATTCCCGACTCATGCGCAAAGGCATTGGCACCAACGATCGCCTTGTTCGGCTGCACCGCAAAGCCGGTGAGATACGAGACGAGTCTGCTCGCGGCAGTAAGCTGCTCGGTCTGCACCTGAATATCGTGCGATGCAAACTCTCCTGGCCGCGTGCGCAGTGCCATCACCACCTCTTCGAGTGAGGCGTTGCCGGCACGCTCGCCGAGTCCGTTAATCGTGACCTCCACCTGTCGCGCGCCCGCCTGTACCGCTGCGAGCGTGTTCGCTGTTGCGAGTCCGAGATCGTTATGGCAGTGCACGCTGATCGTTGCATCGCGACCAACGTGATCGACGACACGCTTCGTCAGGGCGGCGTATTCCGACGGAATCGCGTAGCCGACCGTGTCGGGGATGTTCACCGTTGATGCACCAGCGCCAACTACGGCCTCGTACACCTGGAGCAGGTACTCATGGTCGGTGCGGCTCGCGTCCTCGGCCGAGAATTCAATCTCGGCATCGCGGCCAAGTTTCTCTCGCGCGTAGCGCACCCACTTCACCGCCTCGGCCAGTGCCGCTTCGCGCGTCGTGCGCAACTTGTGTGTGAGGTGAATATCTGACGTCGCAATGAAGAGGTGCAGGTGTGGGCGATCCGACACCTTGATCGCCTCGATCGCCCGTTGCGGATCCCCCTCCTTGCAGCGCGCGAGGGCGGCGATGCCGATCCCCTTCGTCGCCAGGGCGATCTGTCGCACCGCCTCGAAGTCGCCCTCGGAGGCGGCCGGGAAGCCGGCCTCGATCACATCGACCTTGAGCTTGGCGAGTTGCCGGGCGACCTCCAGTTTCTCGGCAACGGTCAGGCCGGCTCCTGGCGCCTGCTCACCATCGCGCAGCGTCGTATCGAAGATACGTACTGCGCCAGCGATGACGCCTGGCCCAGGAGCACCGTTCACTTGGCGCCGCCCTTCTCGGCTGCACCCTGTGCGCCGTCCATGTCGACCTCAACCGGATTCAAGAAGGTCATCTGATGGCGCAGCGCCTTGCCAACCTTCTCGATGGGGTGACCTGAGTTTGCAGCGCGCAGGCGCTTGTACTCTGGTCGACCCGCCTCATCCTCGGCGATCCAACGCTTGGCAAAGGTGCCGTCTTGGATCTCGGTGAGCACCTCTTTCATCCGTGCCTTCACCGACGCGTCGATGATGCGTGGGCCCGACGTGTAATCGCCCCACTCAGCAGTGTCAGAGACAGAGAAGCGCATGTAGTCGAGCCCGCCGCGATACATGAGATCGACAATGAGCTTCAGCTCATGCATCGTCTCGAAGTAGGCGAGCTCAGGATCGTAGCCCGCCTCAACGAGCGTCTCCCACGCACTCTTCACGAGTTGCGCCGTACCACCGCAGAGCACCGCCTGCTCACCGAAGAGGTCGCTCTCCGTCTCATCTTTGAATGTTGTCTCCATGATCCCTGCACGCGTGCAGCCCAAACCATTCGCGTAGGCCATCGTGCGTGCCCGCGCGGTGCCGGTTGCATCTTGGGCAACGGCAAAGAGTGCCGGCACGCCACCGCCAGAAACGTAGACGGAGCGCACGAGGTGCCCCGGTCCCTTCGGCGCGACCATACCGACATCGATGCCGGCGGCTGGCTTGATCCGACCGAAATGAATGTTGAACCCGTGCGCAAACAAGAGGAGCGTGCCAGGCGAAAGGTTTGGGGCGATCTCACTCTCATAGAGCGCCTTCTGCGCCGTATCGGGCGCAGCAATCATCACGACGTTCGCGCGCTTGACCGCCTCAGTGGGGGTGAGCACCTCGAACCCGTCGGCCGCAGCAACAGCGCGACTCTTCGATCCCTCCTTGAGTCCCACGAGGACCTTCAGGCCGGACTCGTGCAGGTTGCGCGCATGGGCATGCCCCTGGCTCCCGTACCCGATCACCGCGACCACCTGTCCTGTGAGTGCTCCGAGTGGCGCCTCGGCGCTGTAATACATCTTCACGCTCATCGCTTCACCTGCTCCTCAATTGACCCGCTGCCGCGGGACATCACTACTGAGCCGGTTCGCACCAGCTCCTTGATTCCGAACCCCCGGAGGAGTTCGACCATCCGATCCACCTCGGCCGGCTCTCCAACCACCTCAATGATCGCACTCTCGTCGGTGAGGTCCACCACGCGACCGCGATGCATCTCGGCGATGCTGACCACCTCTGCACGTGTCCGAACGCTGGCCCGCACCTTCACGAGCGCGAGCTCGTGCTCAACGATCGCCTCGCTCGTCACGTCTTGCACCTTCAAGACGTCGATGAGTTTGTAGAGCTGCTTCGTTGCCTGCTCCACCTGCACCGCGTCGCCGATGATCGCAATGGTCATGCGCGATGCGTCGGGCCGCTCGGTCACAGAGACGGCGAGCGACTCAATATTGAAGCTGCGCGCGCGCATGAGGCTCGCGACGCGATTCAAGACGCCTGGCTTGTTGTTGACGATCGCCACGATCAAGTGGCGGCGCGCCTCGCCCGTGCCAGGGACCGTTCGCGCCTCAGTCGGTGCGCCACTCATGCGCTCGCTCCTTCCGATGGATCTGGCCGCGGGCCGGCTGCACCATCTGTCACATCTTCGCCATCGTCGCCCCACTTATCGATGAGGTCGGAGAGTCCCTTCCCAGCCGGCATCATGGGGAAGACATTCTGCTTCTCGGCAATCTCAAACCAGATGAGTGCCGGACCATCAACGGCAAGTGCAGCGGCAACGGCGGCATCCACGTCACCCGGCGTGCCCACCTTCCATGCAGGAAGCCCGTAGGCCTCGCAGAGCTTCACGTAATCTGGGCCGGCGAGTTGCTCCGAGTGGTAGTTCCCACCGTAGACGATCTCTTGCCACTGCCGAATCATGCCGAGCTTCTTGTTGTCCATCAGGGCAATCTTTACGGGGATGCGCTCCTGCACGATCGTGGCGAGCTCCTGCAGTGTCATTTGGAATCCGCCGTCGCCAGCGATCGCCCACGCAACCTTGGTTGGCATGCTGATCGCCGCGCCCATTGCGGCGGGGAGGGCGAAGCCCATCGTGCCGAGGCCCCCCGACGAAAGGTGAGAGTTCGCGCGACGGAAGTGGCCGTAGCGTGCGACCCACATCTGGTTCTGCCCAACGTCGGCAATGAGGTTTGCATCGTGGCCAGAGCCCTCCGCAATGCGCTCAACGACAAAGTCGGCGGAGAGGAGCCCATCGCGCCACGCACCCGAGCCGTGCCACGCCGCCCCCTCGCTCTCCGCGCGCCATCCGGCGAGCTCGGCAACGTAGCCTGCTCGACGCGACGGATCGACGCGCTCAACGAGCGGAATGAGTGCGGCAAGGACGTGCTGCGCGTCGCCCACGACCGGGAGGTCGGCAACGACGTTCTTCCCGATTTCGGCCGGATCAATATCAATATGGACAATCTTTGCGTGCGGGGCATACGTGCGGACGTTCCCCGTTACGCGGTCATCGAAGCGCATCCCGACGGCGATGAGCAGGTCGGCGGTTTGGATCGCGCGGTTGACATGCTTCCAGCCGTGCATCCCCATATAGCCGTACGCGAGCGGGTCGCGCTCGTCAACGGCGCCGATGCCGAGCAGTGTCCATGCGATCGGAATCTGTGCGAGGCGGGC
>CAIPEX010000047.1 GCA_903864185.1 uncultured Chloroflexota bacterium
CCCGAGCAGTGATGCGAGTGGGAAGAAGAGGCGGCTCTGCAGGGTCGTGAACGCAACGATATCGCCAATCGTTGGTGCATCCGAGGCGCCCGCCGCAGCAAGGGATCCGGCCGCGAAGTAGACGAGCGCTGGAATCCCGCTGAACACCACCTGCACAACGACGCCGACCCAACGGCCCGTGAGCGCCTGCCGTAACTGCAGGGTGGCGAGTTCACCTGAGCGCTTCGTGAAACGCTCGGCACCCGCCTCCGACCTGCCGAACGACTTCGCCAGAAGCGCCCCACCCACCGAGAGATGCTCCTCGGCGATTGAGGTCAAGTCTGCGAGCGCAGTCTGCACCTCTGCACTCGCCTTCCGCCGAGCAGCAGAAGCCTTCGATGTTAGGTAGAGAAAGAGGGGCGCGACGCAGAGGCTCACCGCTGTCAACCGCCAATCGATGAGCGTCATTGCCACAAGGGTTGAGGCGACGATGGCAATGCTCGACGCTAGGTTTGCCGCGGCGTCGCTCACCACCGACTGAACCCCAGAAACATCGTTGGTTAGCCTGCTCTGAATCTCTCCGGTGCGCGTCTCAGAGAAGAAGCGGATCGGCATCGACTGCACGTGCGTGAAGAGGGCGTTGCGAAGATCACGCATCACGAACTGGCCAACCGACGCGGTGAGCCACGATTGCGCAAGGCCGATGCCTCCGTTGATCACGGGGACGAGAACCATGAGCCCCGCATAGAGCGCAAGGAGTCCGATGTCTTTCTTGGGTATCGCCTCATCGATGAGCAGCTTGAGGAGGTAGGGGTTTGCTAGGCCAAGAATGCTCGAAACGACGATGGCGCCGCCGATGATGGCGAGGCGCGCCTGGTAGGGACGAAAGAACCGAGCCGCTCGGCGAAGGAGCGGGAGTGCTGCGCCGGTTGGCTTCGTTGGGCCAGCCGCATCGCCGCCAAACATGTGCCCCCCGCGGCCAGGCCCCATCCCCCCGCTCATTCCCGCTCCCCTCTGGCGTGGTCACTCAAGCAGCGTGGTGGGCGTGTCATCAGGTGATTCTACCCATGGCAGGCAAATCAATCCCCAACGCACGGCTCTGATATGCGAGTAAGGCTCAGGGTGCAAGTAAGGTTCAACCACCGCGGTGGTGCGTGTCCTTCGGGCACGTAAACGACGAGTTCAGGTATGCGCCATACCAGAGAGAAGACCCTCATGTTGAAGTCTGGATGTGGCTTTGTTGCCGGCATCGCTGCGTTGATGGCGATGTTCATCTCGCTCGTCTTGGTGATCAGTGGATCGATGAACCCTAGCGGAACTCATGCCACTGCAAGCCTCCCAGCTGTTGCGCCTATGACAATTGATATCGAACTGGGCGACATGTTTATCCATCCTTCGAGCATCTCCATTCCTACAGGAACGGCTGTCACGTTTCATGTGCATAACTCGGGAGTGATGGCGCACGACTTTCGCACTGAGGCTGGGGTCGGGTTTAGCGCCATTCAGCCTGGCGAGTCGAAAGATGTGACTACCAGTCCCCTCACTGCTATTTCTAGCGCATGGTGCACGATCGCAGGTCATAAGCAGGCAGGAATGCTCCTGGCGATTAATGTCATCGGCGCACCGGTTGCGGCTGGATCCCCTGTAGCTGTGCCCAGTGCGGGCCTTGACGCGGTGATTGATGCTGCTGCAATGCCGTCAGCTGGCTGGCTGGGGCGTGATCCACTATTGCACGCCGCTAGCAACAAGACCGTACACAACATCGCCTTTGATGCGACTGAGTCAATTATTGAGGTTGCGCCAGGAGTGACCCAGGAGATGTGGACCTTCAATGGGATGGTTCCGGGTCCAGTGCTCCGCGGCAATATTGGTGACACGTTCAGGATTACGTTGACAAACAAGGGGAAGATGGGGCACTCCATTGACTTCCATGCGAGCAAGGTTGCGTGGAGTGATCAGATGCGCACGATCCTTCCTGGGGAGTCACTCGTCTATGAGTTCACTGCGCAGTTCGCTGGCGCATTCATGTACCACTGCGGCACGGGGCCTGCGCTTCACCACATTGGCAACGGGATGTACGGGGTGATCATCATCGACCCGCCGCACCTAGCGCCAGTCGAAAAGGAGTTCTTCATCACGCAATCTGAGCTGTACCTTGGGCCACAGGGTCAGCCGGGCGACCTGACCAAGATGATCAACGAGCAGTGGGATGCGGTGGTGTTTAACGGATATTTCAACCAGTACAAGTTTGATCCGATCCACGTTCTACCAGGGAAGCGCTACCGAATCTGGGTGCTCAATGACGGGCCAAGTGAGAACTCGGCGTTTCATATCGTTGGAACGATCTTTGACACCGTCTACAAGGAGGGTGCGTACCTACTGCGGCCAGATGCCACACATGGCGGCTCACAGGTGCTCGACCTTCAGCCGGCACAGGGTGGCTTTGTTGAATTCACCTTTGCTGTCGACGGGCTCTACCCCTTTGTCACGCACAAGTTTGCCAATGTCGGCAAGGGTGCGTTGGGATTCTTCGTGGTGGGGAATGCCGATGCAAGTGCACTCGGCAACCATTAGTTGCGTTAGGGAGTAATTGCCACGCTGCCGTGATCGACCACGGATCCGTCTACGGCAATCATCTCCCAGCTATACGAGTCACGTGCCAGTTCGAGCCTGATCACGCCGTGCACCATACGGTAGACCGCGCTACGCGCATCGCTGCGCCGCTGCGCTCGTAGGTCTGCGCCGCCTGTCCCAACGATGAACTCGGTGATGCCCGTAACTGCTGGCGATCCAGCAGCGGTGAGTGGCTCCCAGCGCTCGTAGTTATGCTCATGCCCGTTCAGCACAATGGCAACGCCGGCCGTAGCCAGCGCAGACCAGATCGCCTGCATCTCTGACGCGTCGCCATGCTCTCCCGTGCTGAAGCGCGGTCGATGCCACATCGCTGCAATCGGCTCACCCGCTGCGCGCGCACTCGCAAGTGATGCCGTCAACCAGCGATACTGGGCCGAGTTTGTGCCGCATCCAACGACTGCGCATTCGGAATTCAACACGATGATGCGCCAGGTTCCGATCGTGTACGAGTACCAACTCTTCTCTGGACTCCCTGCAGCTGAACCGAAATACGAGAAGTAGGGCGCAGCATTGTCAGTTAGATATTCGTGGTTCCCTACAGCGGGATGCGTGATCTCCTTGAAGGCACCCCACGCTGGGTCGTAGCAGTTCGCCCACGAGGTCGCCTCCCCATTCGGATACGCGCCGTCGCCAAGCAGTGCAACCGCTACCTCGAGGTGATCACTCACCGCTGCGTCGCGGAGCTGCCCGGCCAGTACTCCAGTCTCCTCATCGGCGCTCGTTGAACATGAGGCAACATCGCCCGCCGCAATCAAAATCCCGCGCTCGCCTGAGGGGGCGGAAGGCGTACTCGTTGGCGAGGCGACCGCTGAGGGTGTTGAACTTGGCGACGGTGCTGGGCTTGCCGCGGCCGTGCAACCAGTAAGGGTGAGTGCAGCGACAAGGGTGGTGGTCGACCAGCAACGTTCAAAAGAGAAGCGTCGCCTACCCATGTGTCCACCGTAGCAGTTAAATGCCGAGCTTCTTGCCTTCTAGTTCGCCGACCTGTGTCCGTGCCGGAACGATCATGCGCACGTGCCCACTAAAGCACGAGGCCTGGGGGAATCCCCCAGGCCTCGTGGATCTATGCCCGTTCTGAACGTCAGGCTTAGCGGCCCTTGTCCTTCAGGGTTGCAATCTTCCAGATCAGGAGGCCATAGCCTGGCTTGGCCAAGATGTCAGCGATCGTGTAGCCCACCTGCTTCAGCACCATGCCGTCAGCCGCTGTCAGGCCGATGCTTGTGGAGATGGTTGGCAACAGGTACGCGATCGGATACACGCCCCATGTCGCGAGTAGCACGACACGAAGGATGCGGAAGATCCCCTGGATCTCCTTGCTCTGCTTCTTGATCGAGACCGCGATGCCACCGAAGAGGTCGCGGAGAATCAAGACGAAGAACACCGAGCTAATGAGCCCCCAGATTGTTCGGGCCGACGTAAGAACGACAGTCGTCTGTGCGTCCATTTCGCCAATGTAGCCAGTGACAATCATCAGGAATGCATACACCACGTTGCGCTGAATCAGCTTGCTCTCGAGCTTGCTGTCGAGGCGCAGAACGAGAACCAACTCGGCGACGAGGAGTGGGACCGTGAGGACCCAGTCAACGTAGCGATACGCTTCATTGAAGGTGCCGAGTGAGCCGCCTGCGGTGCTGACCCACGAGTCGAAGATGCGGACGTAGTGGTAAAGGGCGATCAGCACAACCGTTGCTGAAAGCGTTACCGCCATGCGGTTCTCCGGCTTCAACGCGCCGCGCGCCGAGACGAAGAAGAAGAAGCTGCTGCCCATTGCAGCAATAGAGAGCGACATCAAGTTGTACACCAACTGATATGCCTGTAGTGGCTCCATGGTTTCCTCCCTCATTTAGGCAGCATGTGCTGCACTTCTATCTTGCCATATGGGATATGAAAGAGTGCTGCGCCTTGTACCATCAGCGCGACGCGCACGCAGCACGCGAGGGGGGGTAGATGCACGGGTTTTTCTATCTTGTAACAATCGCTGTGTCGGCACTTGGGACCCACGCGCTGGCTCGCCGCCTACACCTCAGCATGCCGATGCGGCACGCCTACCCCTTCATCGCCCTCATGGTCACGCTCTTCCTTCTCGTTGACATGGCTGGCATTGCTGGCGGGTGGTTCTACACGCCGCGCGCATTAAGCAGTGCGATGTTCCCGGGTGTAGGGCCGTACGACACGGGTCTGCCACTCGAAGAGCCGCTCCTCCTCGCCTTCTTAGCGCAGTTTTTGCTCGTTCTCTCCGCAGTCGTCAACAAGTATGTGAAGTCGCCCAGTAGGAGACGCATCGCTGGATTGAATCATCGCACTCTGCTCTTCGGTCTCGCTGCTGCAGCTGTCATCATCGCCGCCCCTGGAGCAATCCCCCCATACACCAGGTCTATGCTCGCCCTTGCAGCAGCAGCAAGCGGCTTGGCATTCAATTATTTTCGCGATCGAAGGGGCTGGGTCACCCTAACGGTCTTTCTCTTGTTCACCCTGGTGTTCGACAACGCCCTTTGCTCCGTGGGGTATTTCGCTTACCCGGAGAGCACAAACCTTCATCTCTACGTACTCAATGTCCCCATAGAGGATCTCATCTACGCATACTCGTTCTGCACCATTGCGTTGTTCGCTCTGTCAGCCATCGCAGCATCAAAGGACCAGGCGTGGCGATTGTTTCTCTCATCAAGGCCACTCGCGTGGACGAACACGCTCCTGCCGTTTCTCGGCGCCGCACTAGCAACGGGTTCCGTTGAGGCGATTGGGCCCTCAATCATTCCCCTCGCGCTCTGGTGGGGTGTTGGCTACAACTTTTTCCTTTACGGGATTAACGATCTCTACGACACCTCGACCGACGCACTCAATCCACGGAAGGGGGGCGTCGAAGGGGCACGGCTCATGCGGAACGACGCGCGGCCAATGCAGTGGCTACTCCTAGGGATTGGCCTTGTGCCTGCGCTTGCCGCCGCACTCGTGCTCCCTGCGGCGATCGGCTGGTTCCCACTCATCGCCGTTGGTAGTGCCGCGATCTACAGCGCCCCCTGGATGCTGAGAACGCGGTCGATCCCGATCGTGGATTCACTCACCTCTGCAACGCACTTCCTCCTGCCCGTCGCTTCTGGCCTTGCGTTTGCAACCACGTTCAATGGGAGCTGGCTCCCCACGCTCCTCGCATTTTTTCTCTGGAATATGGCGAACCATATCCTCGGTGCGATCCAAGATATTTCTGCCGATCGTCGATCTGGCATTGCAACAACCGCTACGTGGATTGGGGCACGAGCGGCAGGCTTCGCATCGCTCGCACTTTACGGTGCCGCCGCTCTGGCGCTTGTGATGAGCGGTGATCTGCTTGTTCGAATCGCCGCGATCCTTCCTTTCGTGAGCGCACTCAATGTCTATCCGATTCTTGTGAGTCGCAACCCTGTTCGCGATGCTCGTTCGGCCTGGCATCGCTTCCTCATGCTGAATGTGCCGCTTGGAGCCGGCGCTGCAATGCTCCTGATCCAAAGCTGGCAATAAGCAGCGTGCATACGCGAAACGCAGTTTCAACCCGCTAGGATCACTCCATGAGCGAGCGACAGCGTCTTTCGGAGTTCCTCCGCAGCGAAGCGGTGGGTGGAGGCGTGCTCATTGCAGCGGCGATTGCCGGCATCATGCTTGCGAGCGGCCCACTAGCAGAGCTCTTCCGCTCCATTGCAGAGACGCGCGTCGGGCCAGTGCAGATGCATCTTGATCTCACGATTCAGGAGTGGACATCGGATGGGCTGCTCGCGATCTTCTTCTTCATTATCGGCTGCGAGCTTAAGCAGGAGCTCGTGCTCGGATCGCTCGCGACGCCTGCGCAGGCCGCCCTACCAATTGCTGCTGCAATTGGCGGCATGGTCCTTCCAGCGGCGCTGTTTGTGCTGCTGAACGCCCATGAGGCGGCGAACCTTATCGGCTGGGGCGTTCCGATGGCAACCGATATCGCCTTCGCCCTTGCAATCCTCGCCGTTTTCGGACGAGCGCTTCCAGCTGGAGTTCGCGCCTTCCTCCTCACCCTCGCCGTCGTCGATGACCTTGGCGCAATCTTGGTCATTGCACTGTTCTATTCTGGGAGCATCGAGATTGGCTGGTTCATCGCTGCCCTACTGGCGTTTGCCGCATATGCGGTGGCGCAACGCCTGCGCCTCACGCATACGCTCATCTACCTCCCGCTGGCGCTCTGCGCCTGGCTTGCCGTTCATAACGCTGGTATCCATCCAACGGTCGCTGGCGTTGTGCTCGGCCTCTTGACGCGGGTACGAAGAGATCCGCGCGAAGAGCGTGCGCCTGCCGAGCGAGTATCTCGGCGCCTCCACCCGTTCAGTGCGGGGGTCGCGGTCCCAGCGTTTGCCCTCTTTGCGGCCGGAGTTGATCTCCGCACACTGAGTGGCGCCGCCCAAATCGACTCGCGAATCTTCCTCGGCGTCGTCGTTGGGCTATTTGTTGGCAAGCCGCTCGGCATCTTCATCACCGCGCGCCTGATGGCGGCACTCGCCGGTGCTCGGCTCCCCAACGGCGTGGAGTGGATCGACATCG
>CAIPEX010000048.1 GCA_903864185.1 uncultured Chloroflexota bacterium
CACACCTGCGCCAACCGCGGCACCGACGCCAACATCAACACCCACACCTGCGCCAACCGCGGCACCGACACCGGTACCGACGCCAACATCAACACCCACACCTGCGCCAACCGCGGCACCGACACCGGCACCGACGCCAACATCAACACCCACACCTGCGCCAACCGCGGCACCGACACCGGTACCGACGCCAACATCAACACCCACACCTGCGCCAACCGCGGCACCGACACCGGTACCGACGCCAACATCAACACCCACACCAACACCTGCGCTGACAGTTGCTGTAGCGCGCTCCGCTTCGATCGGTAGCCAGGTAGTTGTTGAGGGGGTCGTCAGCGCGAGCTTTGGCGATCTCGCTGAGCCCCGCCTCTATGCCATGGAAGACGCTGCCACGGGAGTGGGGATCTTCGTGCTCGGTATCGACGGCCAGGATGCGCCGGCATGCGGAACTCACATACGGGTTACGGGAACGCTCGCGCTGCGGTGGCAGGCGCTGACACTCGTTGCGCAGCAGGCGCCGCTCTTGACCGCACCTGGCACTGTGGCGCTTGCAACCCCCGAAACCGTCACCGAACCCGGCACGGCTCCGTGGGCATGGGAGGCGTGGGAGGGGAGGCGGATCGCGGTTGAGGGTCTCCTCGTGGGGACGCCGACCAGCCTCTCCGGCGGGGCGCTCAGCCTCCAACTACGCGTACCGCGCGGGGATCTTCTGTCGCTCGCCCTCACGCCTGCGGCTCAAGACGGGGTGGTCGGGGTCTCCATGGCTGCAGGGACGCGGGTGGTGGCGACGGGGCTCTTGGCACAGCGCGGATCGAGTGCTGGAGGCGGGTATCGACTCTGGCTCGCACCCCACGCGGGGCTCGTAGAGACGGACCTTGGCACAGGGGGTGCCAGCACGGGTGAAACGCCAGATTTGAGCACGAATACGCCCCCGCCTACGCCCCCGCCAGCTCGGTTGTACCCGCCACGCTCCATGCCAACGATTGCCCTCCCAGCACTCCCGACGAGGGCCTGGATGCTCGCTATTCAAACCAGGCTGGAGGTGCGCGGTGGGCGCCTCGAACTAGGCCTGAGCAGCCCGATTATCCTCGTCCGCCTCCCCCAGATTCCGCCACGCACGAGCCCCGCACAATCTGGTGGGTTGACCGTGAGGGGAAGGCGTGCGTATGCTCATCTACGGTGAGAGTTACAGGTGGGCCCTCTGGGCCCCTCGGGAGCTCTCAGACCAGCCGCTTGGCTGGCCAAGTACGTGCCCCACGCGGGGGTCAATGTGGATAAGAGGGCGGACCTCGTATCCAGTGGGAGGGATGACCGATGCCTGAAGTGTATTGCGTCAAGTGCAAGGCAAAGCGCGAAGCAATCGAGACCAAGAAGGTCACGATGAAGAATGGCAAGCCAGCGCTCGAGGGCAAGTGCCCAGTGTGCGGCACCAAGGTCTTCAAGATCGGCGGCTGATCACTCAGCCGGCGATCATCTGATCGCAACGATTGCGACCCCCGACCGGGTGACCGGCGGGGGTCGTATTGTTTTGAGCTCGCCACCACACTGAGGTTTACCGCTGTGAGCGGGAACGTTTTCCACGATGGAGGGAGAGTTGTCCACAATTTCACATGAGGCGACCGTGCTCGCGCTCGATCTCGGCGGCACGCAGATTCGTGCGGCACTCGTGCGGGCAGACGGAACACGCGTTGGCCGCACGTCGCTCGCAACACCCATCGCGAGTGGCCCCGCCGCCGTGATCGCCGCCTGCATTGATGCGCTTCGTCACGCACGCTCACTCGCAGCGGCAGAGGATCCAAGTGCAGCCGCACGCATCGTTGGAGTGGGCGTGAGCGCACCAGGGCCGCTTGATCCGTGGACGGGCGTCGCGGTAGAGCCGCCGAACCTCGGCCCGGATTTTCCCGGCACACCAATCACGGCGCCAATCAGCACCGCGCTCGAGCTTCCTGCATATCTTGAGCACGATACGAAGGTGGCGATCCTCGGGGAGCACCGGTTCGGTGCTGGGCGAGGTATCGACGACCTCTTCTACCTCACGTTCAGCACGGGCCTCGGTGCCGCGGTGATGAGCGGCGGGAGATTGATCACCGGGCCAGACGATACCGCGATCGAGGTGGGCCATGCGCCCATCACGCTCGACGGGCCGCCATGCTCGTGCGGTGGGGTCGGCCACCTTGAGGCGCATGCATCAGGCGTTGCCCTTGCGCGAGTCGGGCTTGAGGCGGCCGTGAGTGGGCACAGCCCGTGGCTCGCCGCCTGGCTCGCAGCGCACCCAGGGGGGATCCCTGACGCTGCGCTCGTGGCTACAGCTGCCGCCGATGGCGACCGCGTTGCGGCCGACCTGATCGAGCACGCTCTCTTCGCCGTGAGCCGGGCGATCGCCGGGTTCGTGAATGTGTTCAACCCGACGCGGATCATCATTGGCGGCTCGCTCGCCGAGGCGCACTGGGGGCGGCTCGCCTCGAAGGTCGCCACGGAGATTGCCGGGCAGGCGTTTAAACTCCCTGCTCGACGCGTGAGCGTCCACCTCGCCGAGCTCGGCGGGGACGTTTCGCTCGCGGGGTGCCATCCTATGGTTATCAGTCGGCTCAGCGACCCCGCGTGGGTGCGGGCCGTTGCAGCACGAGAGCACGGGGGTTGACGTGACGGTTCGAGTGGCGATCAGCGGTTTTGGCAGGATCGGGCGGCAGAGCCTGCGCGCCCTCCTTGAACGCGCGCCAGAGCTTGAGATCGCCGCCGTCAACAGCACGGCGAGCGCAGAGATGAGCGCCCACCTCTTCAAGCACGACTCCACCTACGGTGCATATGCGGGGAGCGTTGCCCTCTCCGGGGACAAGCTCGTGATCGATGGGCGACAGATCGCGCTCCTCTCCGAGCGCGACCCTGCCGCCCTCCCCTGGTCGAAGCTTGGCATCGATATCGTTGTCGAGGCGACTGGCGCGTTCACGGATGCGGCAAAGGCTGCCGCCCACCGAACCGCCGGTGCGAAGCGCGTGGTTATCACGGCACCAGCGAAGGGTGAGGATGCGACGATTGTCCTCGGCGTGAATGAGGCGATCTACGACCCAGCGCGACACCACATCATCTCTAACGCAAGCTGCACAACGAACTGCCTCGCTCCAGTCGCGAAGGTGCTCCTCGACTCCTTCGGTATTGAGCGAGGAATGATGACGACGGTTCACAGTTATACCAACGACCAGCGCATCCTCGATGTACACCACAAGGATCCACGTCGCGCGCGAGCTGCCGGCCAAAACATCATCCCCACAACGACTGGCGCAGCTTCGATGCTTGGCGTGGTGATCCCCGAACTTGCAGGGCGCATCGATGGCTTCAGCCTCCGCGTTCCAACGCCAACGGTGAGCCTTGTCGACCTTACGGTTCAGCTCACTCGAGGCAGCACCGTGAACGAGGTGCTCGCCGCGTTCCGTGCTGCAGAATCTGGGCGCATGAAGGGGATCCTTGGCGTCTCCGACGAGCCGCTCGTCTCATCAGACTTCCGCGGCGATTCGCGCTCCGCAATCATCGACGCAGCGAGCACGATGCTTGTTGGTGATGCTCTCCTGAAGGTTGCCGCCTGGTACGACAACGAATGGGGGTACAGTTGCCGAGTGGCAGATCTTGTGAACCTGGTGGCGACACGTGGCTGAGAAGAAGAACATCCTCTCGCGCCTCTTTAGCGGCACAGATCCGAAGGCGACTAAACCAGCGCCTGCGGCGAAGGCTGGCGCAACGAGCACCAAGGTCGCCAAGAAGGCAACAGCAACACCGGCGGTAAAACCCGCTGCAAAACCCGCAGCGAAGCCAGCGCAGGCGAAGCCATCGTCCGTGGTGAAGCCAGAGGCACCACGCCCCGGGAAGCCAAGCATCCCGCCGCGCCCCACTGGCTCGCACCTTGCGCCAAGCCGCCCAGCAAATCGCCCACAGGCGAAGCCCGATACCGGCGCCCCAACCCCACCAGCGCGCCAGAGCGTGCTCTCCACCCCGTCGTCGAGTCGACCTGCAAACCGACCGCAAGGGAAGCCGGGCCAGCCCCCCGCACCACCAAAGAAGCCAGTTGCCGCTCGGCCAGCAGCCGTGCCAGTGCGCACCCCGCTGCGGCCTCCACTCAAGCCGATCGCGCGCCCTGCCGGCATCGAGCGCCGTATCGCACCAGTGATCATTTCGGCAACAGGGAAGCGCACGATCCGCGAGCTCGATGCGCGCGGTAAGCGCGTCTTCTTGCGTGTGGATTTCAACGTGCCCCTCTCCGACGGGCGCGTTGTCGACGACTCACGCATTCGCGCGGCGGTCCCCACCATTGAGGCGCTCCTTAAGGCGGGCGCATCGGTTGTGATGGCCTCACACCTTGGCCGTCCAGATGGCCGCGTTGTCGACGGGCTACGCCTGCGCCCAGCGGCTGAGCGACTCTCGCAAGTCCTCAAGATCAACGTTCCGACAACAGGTGATGCACTCGGTGTCGGCACAGAAGATGCAGTGCGTCGCATGCGTCCGGGCGAGTTGCTCCTCCTTGAGAACGTGCGCTTCCACGCAGGCGAAGAGAAGAATGATCCCGCATTCGCTGCACGCCTCGCCGCGTATGGTGATGTCTTCGTCAACGATGCATTCGGCACGGCGCATCGCGCGCATGCAAGCGTTGTGGGTGTCGCAGGTTTTCTTCCGTCGTATGTCGGCCTTCTCATGGAGCGAGAGGTCGAGGCGCTCTCAAATCTGCTCGACAAGCCGGCTCGACCGTTCGCAGCAATTGTTGGCGGCGGCAAGGTATCGGGCAAGGTTGCCGTCCTCGAAGCGCTCGTGCGCAAGGTTGATCTCTTGATCCTCGGCGGCGGCGTCGCCAACACCTTCCTCGTCGCCTCCGGTCGAACGGTTGGAAAGAGCCTCTACGAATCAAAGATGGTTGACGACGCGCGGCGCATCCTCCGACTCGCGCAAGAGCGTGGCGTGACGGTACTCTTGCCAACCGATGGTGTCGTTGCGAAAGAGGTAACGCGCGGAACCGAGTTCAAGGTTGTCTCGACCGATAAGCTCCCGGCGAGCTGGCATATGGTCGACCTCGGACCGAACTCCAACGCGGCCATCCGCGACGCACTCATCCCAGTGAAAACGATCCTGTGGAATGGCCCACTCGGCGTCTTTGAGATCCCGACCTTTGCGGTTGCCACACGCGAGCTTGCGAAGGTGGCCTCAGAGAAGGCGCTCGCAGGCGCAACGGTGGTCGTCGGTGGCGGCGACAGCATCGCAGCACTCCGCCAGCTCGGCGTGGCCGATCAGATGACGCACCTCTCGACGGGCGGCGGCGCCTCCCTCGAGTTCCTTGAGGGGCGGGACATGCCCGGCCTCGCCGTCATCCCAACTGCCGGCTCGCCCATCGAAACGCTTCCAATCGTGTGGCGCACGCCAGAGCCGGTGAAGAAGCCGAAGCCAGTAAAGAAGCCGAAGCCGGTCGTGCCGGCAACGGCAGCACCAGAACCAGACGTCACGACAAAGCCGTGACCGGCTCAATCTCGCGCATCCACGCTCGCGAGATCCTCGACTCTCGCGGCAATCCCACCGTAGAGGTCGACATCCACCTCTCAAGTGGGGAGCGCGGTCGTGCCGCTGTCCCATCTGGCGCGAGCACCGGTCTGCACGAGGCGGTAGAGCGCCGAGATGGTGACTCGACTCGTTATCACGGGCGCGGCGTTCTCCAAGCGGTCGCGGCGGTGAATGGTGAGATTGCAACGTCACTCCACGGAGCGAGCATTGAGGATCAACGCGCAATCGATGCAGCGCTCATCACGCTCGATGGAACGCCAAACAAAGGACGCCTCGGTGCGAACGCACTGCTGGGCGTCTCACTCGCTGCTGCGCATGCCCGCGCTGCACTGCACGGTCGCGAACTATGGGAAGAGTTGCGCGGCGATCAGCAAGTGCGCCTCCCTGTCCCGATGCTGAACATCTTGAATGGCGGGCGCCACGCTTCGGGATCAACAGATTTTCAGGAGTTCATGATCATGCCGCTGGGGGTTGCAACCTACTGCGACGCGCTTCGTGCGGGCGCTGAGATCTTCGCCGCCCTCCGCGAGCATCTTCAGGCGAAGGGCCTTTCGACGACGCAAGGCGACGAGGGTGGCTTTGCTCCAGCAATCGACTCCAACAGCGCGGCACTCGACGCACTGATGCGTGCCATTGAGTCGGCCGGGTATCGCCCTGGGGAAGACGTTGCTCTTGCGATCGATGCTGCAGCAACCGAGCTGCTCCAGCCCGATGGGCGATACCACCTTGCGCGCGAGGGCCGCTCGCTCGACTCGGGCGAGATGATCGATCTCTGGGCCGACTGGTCAAAGCGCTATCCGATCGTGAGCATCGAGGATGGTCTCGGTGAGGATGATTGGGCAGGCTGGAGTGGACTCGTTGCTCGGCTCGGTGCGCAGGTTCAGCTCGTAGGCGATGATCTCCTGGTGACGAATACCAGCCGCATCAAGCGAGCGATCAGCGAGCGTGCTGCAACCGCGCTCCTGGTTAAGCCAAATCAGATCGGGACCCTCAGCGAGACGCTTGAGGCGATCAGCCTTGCCCGCACCGCCCGGTGGGGGACCGTCATCAGCCATCGCTCCGGCGAGACAGAAGACACGACGATCGCCGACCTTGCAGTTGCAACGGGCGCCGGACAAATCAAGACGGGCGCACCTTCGCGATCGGAGCGCGTCGCAAAACTCAATCGCCTCCTGCGCATCGAAGAGCAGTTGGGCGCATCGGCGCATTTTGCTGGACGCGCAGCGCTCGCGCAGGTGCAAGGATGAGTCGCTTCGTGGATCGCGGCGCGACGGTCGCCGCCATCGTTGGCGTCGGCATGGCACTGACCGTTGCGGTGAGCTTCCTCATGGTCATCCCGCTCGACATCGCCTACCTCGCCTTCGCGCCGATCTCTGGCCTGCTGATCGGCTGGTACGGAAACCAGCGCGCCGATCAGCTTCGCTCGCGCCCAGGTCGCATTGCCCTTAATGCTGCATGGGGCGGGAGTTGGACGGCCCTCACCTTCGCCGCACTCTTCCTCGGGGTGAAGCTCTTCTTCTTCTCACTCGACCCGGGATATCGCGACGAGAAGATGGGCGGTGCCTTTACCTGTGCGCCGGGCCCCGCCTGTGTGTATGCGCGCTACCTCGCTGCCGACGGCGGCCCAGAGACACTCACCGCTGCTGGCGTGAGCGATGTGACGAGCTTCACCGAGTGGTACTGGGAGGGGCAGTCTGGAACCGCACGACTCGTGATCGGCACAACGATGATCGCAGCACTACTTGGGGGCGCGCTCTACTGGCCGAGCGCGCCGAACGTGCAGCGCCGAACCGAGGATGCGCTAGCACCCTAAGACAGGACGCTCGGCCCTCGCCCCCTCCCCTTGAGGATCGGATCAAACACCTCATTGCGGTCGTAGTAACTGAAATGTAGAGGTTTGTACTTCTGTATCTTATTCCAGCGTTTGATTTTCTCATCATATTCTCGACGAGAGCGAATTCGATAGTGATTGATCGTTAAAATAGAAGAACTGCCTTGCGGCCAAACTGAGTGTCGCGGGAAGAGTGGCAAGTACCGTTTCTGGAACTGCTTGAGCACTCTTTGCAACTTTTTCTTTATACGGCCCGCTATCTTTCTGATTCTTCGTGCGAGCTGAGACACGGGCGATCGTCGCTCGCCCACCGCTACGTCACGCTGTTTCAGGCGATCGCTCAACTTTTTTAGTTCTGGAGTGGGCTGAGGTGGAACCGTGCGCATCTGCTCATTGACCGCAAGCTCACCGTTGAGGTACTCGGCCCCATGAGCGCCGAGCATGCGTTGAACTCGCGATGGATGAACAATGCTCTTATACTTGCGATTCTCCCTCCATCGCGTCGGCGCACGGTAGAAGTAGGTATTGAGCAGGCCGGCCCCCTGCTCTTCGTAGTGAGACGATGATCCATAGCAGGCCCAGTGAACGACAACACCTGGGTGCTGGTCGTACTGATTGAGTGTCGGAAGCAGATCGCCGCTCCGTGAAAACAAGAATTCGTCGATATCGATGAAGGCGAGCCAGTGCACCCGGTCTTTCACCTTTGTGACGCAATCATCGTAGGCGCGGTGCTGCGCGCGATCGGTCCACACCATCGGCCAGTCGATGAGCGTGACAAGGCCACGCGTGATGTAGGGGGCAAGTCGCCGCAGACCATCATCGGTGCTGCCATTGTCGTAAAGATAGAAATGCTCGACACCCTGCGCAAGGTGAAAATCGAGCCACTCCTCGATGTACCTGCCTTCGTTTTTAAAGATTGCGCAGACTGCGAGAGCGATGGGCTCCCTGCTCGTGGCTGGCACCTAGGACTTAGCGGTCTTTCGTGTGGCCGCCTTCTTCACCGCAGGCTTCGCCACCTTCTTCTTTGCAACGGCTGGCGCGGCACTGGTCTTCCCAGTAGTTCCGGCCGCCTTCTTGGCGAGGCGGGACTTGCGGCGGGCAGCTGCGTTCTTGTGGATGGCCCCCTTCTTGGCGGCACGGTCGAGTGCGCTGGCGGCCTGTGAGACGGCCTTTGCGGCATCCCCAGCCTTCTTGCCAGCGATCACCTCGAGGGCATTAGCAACGAGGCTCTTGGCCGCGCTGCGCTGAGGCTGCTGTACGGCATTCCGGCGAGCAGACGCGCGCACCTCTTTGAGCGACTGTGGCGTTCGTGCTCCCTTGTATTTGCGGGGGGTCTTTCCCATCAGTTTCTCCATCAACTTCAAGGCCCGAGTGAGCCGTGGGGCGATCGTAGCAGAGGCACCCACCACACCCGTGGAAACGGAGGCGCCGCCGCCGTGCGATCCTTGCAGGATGAGCAACATCCCGCAATCCCGCCTGCGCAACTTCAGCATCATTGCGCACATTGACCACGGCAAGTCCACCCTGGCCGATCGACTCCTTGAGGTGACGCATACGGTTGACCCGCGCCAGATGACCTCACAGGTCCTCGACTCAATGGACCTGGAGCGCGAGAAGGGGATCACGATCAAGGCGCGTGCGGTCCGACTCGAGTACGAGGCGGCCGATGGGCAGACCTATGGCCTGAATCTCATCGACACACCAGGCCACGTAGATTTTTCCTACGAGGTCTCGCGCAGCCTCCAGGCATGCGACGGGGCGATCCTCGTTGTTGACGCAAGTCAGGGGATCGAGGCGCAGACGCTCGCCAACGTCCACCTCGCAATGAAGCTTGGGCTCGTGATCATTCCCGTCTTGAATAAGATTGATCTCCCAGCTTCTGATCCTGAGGCGGTGATGGATGAGCTCGAAGAGACGCTCGCCATTCCGCGCGAAGAGGTGCTGCTTGTTTCAGCGAAAGAGGGGACAGGCGTCCCGGCCGTCTTGGAGGCACTGGTCAAGCGAATCCCGGCACCGAGTGGCAAGCTCGACGCACCGCTGAAGGCGCTCGTCTTTGATTCGCACTACGACACGTACAAGGGCGTCGTGAATTATGTGCGCGTACAAGAAGGGCGACTGAAGGCTGGCGAAGCGATTCGCATGATGGGCTCTGGCGCTGAGTGCGTGCCCGTCGAGATTGGATTCTTTCGCCCGCAACATGTGCCGGTGCAGGAGTTGCTCGCGGGCGAGGTTGGCTACGTCGCAACAGGGCTGAAGAATGTTCGCGAGGCACGTGTCGGCGACACGGTAACCTCGCTGCTCAATGGTGCAACGGAGCCACTCCCCGGCTATCAAGTGGCACTGCCACTCGTATTTGCAGGGATCTATCCGCTGAGTGGTGAAGACTATCCCTCACTCCGCGAGGCACTCGAAAAGCTGCACCTGAACGATGCGAGTTTCAGCTTTGAGCCTGAGTCATCTGGCGCCCTCGGGTTCGGCTTCCGTTGTGGCTTCCTCGGCCTCCTCCACCTTGAGATCGTGCAGGAGCGTCTCGAGCGGGAGTTCAACCTGCAGCTGATCGCCTCCGCACCGTCGTGTAAGTACCAGGTGATCTTGAACGGGGCCAAGGGGGAGCAGCTGATCGACAACCCGGCGCAGATGCCGAGCCCGAACCATATTGAAGAGATTCGCGAGCCGTGGGTCGCCGCCTCGATCGTGACGCCAACCACGTATATCGGGACGATCATGGATCTCTCAACGAGCAAGCGCGGGATTTTCGACGGGATGGACTATCTCGATGAGAAGCGCGTCGTGATGCGATTCCAGATCCCGCTCGCGGAGTTGATCGTTGACTACTTCGACCAGTTGAAGAGTCGCACGCAGGGATACGCATCGCTCGACTACACCGAGTCGGGGTATCGCGTCGCACCACTCGTGAAGCTCGACATTCTCGTGAACGGCGAACCGGTCGATGCGTTGAGCACGATCATCCACCGCGATCGCGCGCAGTCGGCAGGGCGGGTGCTTGCAGCAAAGTTGAAGGAGCTCATTCCGCGCCAGATGTTCGAAGTGCCAATCCAGGCGGCGATCGGCGGCACGATCATTGCGCGCGAAACGGTGAAGGCAGTTCGCAAGAACGTGCTTGCAAAATGCTATGGCGGCGACATCACACGAAAGAAGAAGCTGCTCGAGAAACAGAAAGAGGGGAAGGAGCGAATGAAGCGCGTCGGCTCGGTGGAGATTCCACAGGAGGCCTTCCTCGCCGTCTTGCGCACCGACGCCGACTAGATGGCCGAGACGCTGCAGCCAACTGCGCCACGCGGCCTCTACCTTCACGTTCCCTTCTGCCGCTCGCTCTGTCCCTACTGCGACTTCGTTGTTGTGGCTGGTGCGGCAGCGTTCGGACCACGCTCTCGCGTGGCCGGATACCTGACCGCTGTTGAGCGGGAGATCGACCTGCGCGCAACAGCACTCGACCGGCAGTTCGGCAGCGTTGGTGCCGCGAGCCGCCCACCACTTGAAACGCTCTACCTCGGCGGCGGCACGCCGTCGCTCATCCCTGCAGAACAACTCGCACGCCTCATCGACCGGGTGCGCGACCGCTTCGGCCTCACAGCGGGCGCCGAGGTGACCCTTGAGGCGAACCCGGGAGCCGATGAGCGCGGCGACCTGCGCGGCACCGCACAGGCGGGGGTGAGCCGACTCAGCGTCGGGGTGCAGGTGATGGAGACCAGCGCACTCCGCAGTCTCGGACGACGTCACACCCCCGACGACGCGGTCACAACGGTCGCCGCCGCTCGCGCGGCGGGCTTCGCGAGCCTCTCACTCGATCTCCTTGCCGACCTCCCCGACCTACCGTTCGACGCTTGGGCGGAGAGCCTTGACGCTGCCCTCGCCCTCGCGCCAGACCACCTGAGCGTCTACGCACTCACGCTCAGCCTCTCGCCTGATGAGAGCGGCGACGATCGCCTGGCGACCCCTGCGGGTGCAGTCGCCTGGCGGCAGCGTGCCGCCGCGGCGCAGGATGAAGAGCGCGGCGCACAAGAGCTCGAACACCTCGATGTGCGTCTCCCCGCAGCTGGCTACGCCTGGTACGAGATCAGCAATTGGGCGCAGCCAGGCCATGAGTCGCGCCACAACCGCCTCTACTGGGAGCGGGCAAGCGTTGAAGCGGTCGGGCCCGGTGCGCATGCGTTTGACGGCGTATCACGCCGCTGGAATTCGGCAGACCTCGATGCATGGGAGGGCGCCCTCTCGCACGGCACGCTGCCACCTGGCGGTAGCGCGCCAACAGCTGCTGGTGAAGAGGCGGCAGCGGAGTCGCTCGTCTTAGCGTTGCGCATGGCGCGTGGCGTTGCGCGTGACGTCGCGTCGTCTGCCGGCTTCGGTGAAGCGATCGCATGGGGCGAAGAGCACGGACTCCTTGCCGCTCACCCCGATGATGCAACGCGCGTGCAGTTGACGCTCCGCGGGCGGTTGCTGAGCAACGAACTCTTCTCGCGCATCGTGTAGCGCGACGCGCGTGATGCGCGAAGGATTGATCAGTTCGGTGCGGCGAGATCGCGTCGCGGGAAGATGTAGAGGGCCCAGGCGCCTGCGATCAGTGTGCCAACCATAAAGATTAGAGCAGCAGATGCGTCGACCGTGTTGCTCAAGAGATCAACGGGTGAGAAATGGTTAAAGAGCGATAGGTATCGATACGGCTCGACAACATCCCAGAACTGGCCGATCACCTCGAGGATGTAGTTCCCCATGATGAATGCAACCGTGATTGCCATAGAGGGGGCGGTGGTGTCAAAGCTTGCACTCGCTGCAATGCCGATCGTTGCGAACATGCCCCAGAAGAGCGCTCCGTATGCCCAGAGCGTCGGCAGTTGTGCAAATGCGAGCTCGTCTTGGACGCCAGCAATCTGCGCGCCAATCACCGTCCCGACGATGTATGCAAACGAGACGAGGGCGGCGCCGAGCCATCCTTCAAGGAGCATTGTTGCGAGGATCTTACGGCGGCTTAGTGGCCGGCTCAGCAAGAGTTCAAGCGTGCCGCGCTGCCGCTCGCCACTCAGGGCGCCCACGGTGAGCCCTGCGCTCAAGATGCCGAAGAGGGCAATCGAGATCGGGTGAATGAATCCAACGGAGATGGTGCCGGCGAGCGTCGAGAAGTTCCCTGCACCAGGTGGGATCGGCTTGCCGGCGATCGAATCCTGGAAGGCCTTATAGATGACCGGGAAGAGGAGCGACCAGATGACGACCACGAGGAGCCCGACAGCCAGGCGAACGCGGTGGCCGCGGAGGAGGCGGAAGAAGAGCGTGCGACTGATCATCGGGAGGCCCGCTTTGCAGGACGCTTCACTGGACGCTTGGGGGCGCGCTTTACAGCGCGTTTTGGCGCGGTTGCTGGGGTGCGTCGCACACGCTTCGCGGCGCGCTTCACTGCGCTGGTAGCTAGGGCATACGGAAGTGCTGGGATGTCGGTAACCACGTCGTGCGCATCACCGTAGTACGACATGAAGGCCTCCTCGAGGCTTGCCGCCTCAACGAGCAGGTCGCGGATTCCTGCAGATTGCAACCGCGCGATCAACTTCGGTACGGCAACCGCCTCTGCGTCACATGTCACGCGGAATGCACGACCCTCGGCCACGATCTTGAGATCAGTCACACCCGAGATGCCGGCCATCCGCAGTGGCTTGCGTGTCACGAGTGCGCTGACATGACGGCGCTGGAAGCGCACGAGGGTCGCGACTGTTTCGAGTGCGACGAGTTTTCCGCCGCGTACGATCGCAACGCGATTGCAGATGCGCTCCACCTCGCTAATGAGGTGGCTGCTAAAGAAGACGGTTCGACCAACGGCCACGCGTTCGAGCAAGAGTTCTTGGAGCGAGCGCTGCATCAGTGGATCGAGCCCCTCGGACGGCTCATCGAGGATCAGCAGCTCAGGATCGGTCTCCATCGCCTGCACCACGCCGATCTTCTGACGCATGCCGCGGCTGTAATCGCGCACGGGTCGCTTGAGCACCGCATCGGAGAGCTCGAGCGCATCCATAATGCGATGCCGGAGGAGCGAGGGGCGGCCGGTGAGGTCGCGCATGTGATCGAGGTACTCCTTGCCGCTCATGTAGTCGTAGACGGCGAAGCCAGAGGGGAGGTAGCCGATGCGCCGGCGAATGGCGACGGAGTCTTTGACAACATCGAGACCAAGGACGCTTGCCGATCCGCTCGTTGGGTGGAGGAACCCGAGGAGGGTTCGGATTGCGGTGCTCTTTCCGGCTCCATTCGGTCCGAGGAAGCCGAAGAGCTCGCCGCGGGCAATGGTGAGGTCGAGCGAGGTGAGGGCCTTAATGGTGCCCCCCTTGCCGTAGTGCTTCGTCAGTCCTCGGGTTTCGATGGCGTTGTCGCTGCTCATGGGGGAGATTCTACGCTTTTGACCCTCGGGTGCCCTACGCCGTAGACTCAGGTTGGCACTCGCGAGGTGGAGAGTGCCAAGAGAGGAGGGCCACATGGTGCGACGCCAGCGACGAACCGGCCTCCTCGACGATCGCGCCCGCCTGATCCTCCGCGCCCTTGTCGAGGAGCACATCCGCACCGCGCTCCCCGTCGGCTCCCTCGCAATCTCTGAAGAGTACGCGCTCGGGATCTCACCAGCGACCGTGCGCGGCGTACTTGCAGAGCTCGAAGAGCTTGGCCTTGTGACGCAGCCGCACACATCTGCTGGACGCATCCCCACCGATCGCGGCTACCGCACCTACGCGGTGGAGATTGTTGCGCCCGATGAGATCGCTCCGGTTGATCGCTTGATGATTCGCCATCAGTTCGGTCAGGCAGAGGGCGGTGCGGATCAATGGTTCCGTATCGCAGCAACAACCCTTGCAAGCACGACGCGAGCGGCGGGCATTGCAACCCCACTACGTCCGTCATTTGCACGACTCCGCCATATCGATCTCGTCCACACCGCCGACCGACTCGCAACGCTCGTCGCTGTCGTGAGTGATGGCAGCGTGCGGCCAACACTCTTGCCGCTTCCAGAAGGTGCAGATCAAGACCTGCTCACGAGTGTCGCGAACTATCTCAACACGACTGCATTGAATCAGAGTGCAGATGAGATTGCGCGCGCTGCACGAACCGTGAGTGATGCTGCGCCACACCGAACGATCACCCGCGCAGTGCTTGAACGAACCGCGCGACTGCTGCACGAGGTCGATGATGCGTCGCTCGCGCAGGTCTACAGCGACGGATTGTTGAATGTGATGGAGGCGCCTGAGTTCTCTGACAGCGCACGCCTCCGCGATGTCTTCACCGCACTCGAGGGGAACGGCTATCTCGGCCGACTCGTGGAAGAGGTTTCGCGCGGCAATGAGGTGCAGCTCTTTATCGGCACAGAGAATCGACCAGAGGAGATGCATGGCGTCTCACTCATCCTCGCCCCGTATGGAATCCCCGGACGCGCACTCGGCGTCGTCGGGGTCCTCGGGCCGACGCGGATGCCGTATCCGCGCGCGGTCGGCTCCGTGCGGTTTGTGGCCACCCTCCTCTCGGAGCTGGTCGGCCGCGTTCACTCCGTCTAACCACCCCCAGCCTCGCCTCCCAGGTGCTCGAGGAGGCGTCTCTTGACGATCGCCGCACCCCGTCGTATGCTCACAGCACGAGTTAGCACTCTCAATCTGCGAGTGCTAACTTACGCAGGAAGGCGTTCTTCCTGAGCGTGAGCATGGAGGTGGAGATGACCACCAGATCAGAGCATATGGAGACGAACGAGGGGAACCTCGCCCCCGACGGCGCACCAGAGGCTGAGGGCGACCTCTCCGCCGCCCTGGCAGCTGCGACGCTTGAGCGCGATGAGCAGCGTGCCGCCCATCAGCGCACGGCGGCCGACTTCATGAACTTCCGCCGTCGCGTCGCTGAAGAGCGCGAGCGCGAGGCCGGCCTTGCCGCCGAGGGTCTCCTGTTGAAGGTCGTCGGCGTTGTTGACGACCTCGACCGCGCAATTGCCGCGCTGCCAGAGAACCTTGCGAAAGAGGCGTGGGTTGAAGGGGTCACCGCAATCCAGCGCAAGATGCTCGCGCTGCTGGAGAGCGAAGAGGCACGACCATTTGAATCGGTCGGCCAACGATTCGATCCACATGAACATGAAGCGATCGCCCAGGTTCCCGATAGCGGGAAGCCGCCCGGGCAGGTGCTCCAAGAGCACCGACGCGGTTGGCGCATCCGCGATCGAGTGCTCAGACCAGCAGTCGTCAGTGTGGCGGCCGATTAAATCGAAATAAGAGCAAGCGAAAATTGTTTAAGAGTTGAAAGGAGTCACAAATGGGAAAGATCATCGGGATTGACCTCGGTACAACGAACAGCGTTGTAGCGGCCATGGTTGGCGGTGAGCCAACCGTTATCAGCTCGTCTGAAGGTGGACGAACCGTTCCATCCGTTGTTGGATTTGTGAAGGGTGGCGAACGCGTAGTTGGACAGCTTGCAAAGCGACAGGCGGTAACGAATCCGAAGAACACCGTCTTTAGCATCAAGCGCTTCATGGGTCGTCGCTATGACGATGCAGAGGTGACGAAGACAAAGGATCTTGTTCCGTACACGATTGAGAAAGACGGAGTGAGCGACGGTGTGCGCGTCAAGATTGATGGCGGCACCTCATTCACCCCGCCAGAAGTTTCGGCAATGATCTTGCAGAAGCTGAAGGCAGATGCAGAGGCGTTCCTTGGCGAGAAGATCACCGAAGCGGTGATCACGGTGCCCGCCTACTTTGATGACACGCAGCGCCAGGCGACGAAAGATGCCGGGCGCATTGCTGGCCTCGATGTGAAGCGGATCATCAACGAGCCAACGGCGGCGGCGCTCGCCTACGGTCTCGACAAGAAGAAGGAAGAGAAGATCGCCGTCTACGACCTCGGTGGCGGGACGTTCGACATCTCGATCCTCGAGCTCGGCGACGGCGTCTTTGAGGTGAAGTCGTCGAACGGCGACACCCACCTCGGCGGCGACGACTTCGACCAGCGGGTCATCGACTGGCTCCTGGCCGAGTTCAAGAAGGCCGAGGGGATCGACCTTTCGAAGGACCAGCAGGCACTCCAGCGCCTCAAGGAGGCGGCCGAGAAGGCGAAGATTGAGCTCTCTGGCACCGGTCAGACCGAGATCAACCTCCCTTACATCACGGCCGACGCGACCGGCCCGAAGCACGTCGTCGTCACCCTGACTCGGGCGAAGCTTGAGTCACTCGTTGCCGACCTGATCGAGAAGACGAAGGCGCCAGTCCTCGCGGCCCTCAAGGACGCGGGACTCAAGCCAGGTGAGATCGACGAGGTCGTCCTCGTGGGCGGCATGACGCGCATGCCCGCCGTTGTTGATGCCGTGAAGGCACTCTTTGGTGGGAAGGAGCCTTCGAAGGGGGTGAACCCTGACGAGGTTGTGGCGATCGGCGCAGCAATCCAGGGCGGCGTCCTCGCGGGCGACGTCAAGGACGTGCTCTTGCTCGACGTCACACCGCTCTCGCTCGGCATTGAGACGCTGGGTGGCGTGATGACGAAGCTCATCGAGCGCAACACGACAATTCCGACGTCGAAGAGTCAGACGTTCTCGACCGCATCCGACAATCAGCCGCAGGTGGAGATCCACGTGCTGCAGGGTGAGCGGGAGTTCGCGATCGACAACAAGACGCTCGGCAAGTTTATCCTTGACGGGATCCCTTCTGCGCCGCGCGGCGTGCCGCAGATCGAAGTGACGTTCGACATTGACGCGAACGGCATCATCGATGTGAAGGCGAAGGATCGCGCAACGAGCAAGGAGCAGCAGGTGCGCATCACCGGCAGCTCCATGCTGAGCAAGGACGATGTCGATCGAATGGTTCGCGAGGCGAAGGAGCATGAGGCGGATGACAAGGCGCGCCGCGAGGCGGTCGACTTCCGCAATCAGACCGAGGCGCTCGCCTTCCAGGCAGAGAAGACGCTCACCGATCTTGGTGAGAAGGTCGACGCTGAGAAGAGGGTCGAGGCCGAGAGGCTGATCTCCGAGGTGCGCGAGGCGCTCAAGGGTGACGACCAGTCGTCACTGAAGGAGCGTGCCGAAGCGTTGGCCAAGTTGATGAGCGAGATCGGCAGCGCCGCATACGCACAGCAGTCGGCAGAGGGGCAGGGCGAGCCAGCAGGCGGCTCTGCGGAGGCCGGCGAGGAGACGATCGAAGGCGAAGCGAAGGAGGTCTAACCTGTCTGGCATGACCAACTCCGCATCGGGCCAGCCGCCGCTCATCCGCGCCCGAGGTCTGACGAAGACCTTCGGCGACCGGACGGCGGTGGCTGGGATCGACTTCGAGGTTCGCGACGGCGAGTTCTTCGGCTTCCTCGGCCCAAACGGGGCGGGGAAGACGACGACGATGCGCATGATCGCGGGCGTCTCACCACGCACGGCGGGGGAGCTCGAGATCCTCGGCCGCGATCCAGATCGCGACGGCTCGCTGATCCGTGCGCAGATCGGCGTGGTCCACCAGCAGGAGACGCTCGATAT
The DNA here is from genome assembly GCA_903864185.1 of uncultured Chloroflexota bacterium. GTDB lineage: Bacteria > Chloroflexota > Limnocylindria > Limnocylindrales > Limnocylindraceae > Limnocylindrus. Next base: position 17,843 of record CAIPEX010000048.1, read on the forward strand.
GGAGTTGAGCGTCCGGGAGAACCTCCTGATCTTCGGGCGCTTCTTCGGCATGCCCCGCCCTGCGATCGCGGCGCGTGCCGACGAGCTGCTCGAACTCTTCCAACTCGCAGATCGCGCAAAGGACCAGGTCGAGCCACTCTCCGGCGGCATGAAACGGCGCCTCTCCATTGCGCGGTCGCTGATAGCAAGCCCGCGCATCCTGATGTTGGACGAGCCGACGACTGGGCTCGACCCGCAAGCGCGGCACCTACTTTGGGATGCGCTGCAACGACTCAAGCGCGGTGGCACGACGATCGTCCTCACAACGCACTACATGGATGAGGCCGAACAACTCTGCGACCGACTCGTCGTCATGGATGAGGCGAAGATCGTTGCAGAGGGATCACCACGACAACTCATCGAACAGCATGCGTCGCGTGAGGTGCTCGAGTTGCGCTTCCCTGGCGGAACAGAAAATCTTGACGCGGCAGTCCTTGAAGGCATTGGCGATCGCTACGAGCGACTCGCTGAGCGCGTGATCATCGGGTGCGAGAACGGAGAGGCTGCGCATGCGCGCGCGCTCGAGCATGGACTAAGCCCGGAGAGTTGGTTGGTGCGACGCTCGAGCCTTGAAGATGTGTTTTTGCGCTTGACCGGACGGAGTCTCGACGAATGAGTGCTGCAACTCCTGCAGCGACGCCACTCCGACGCAGTCGTCTTGCCGAAATTCTCGAAGCACTCCCACACCCAACGCGCTGGCGACATGTTGTTGGCTACATGCTTGCCGTCTATCGACGCGAATGGCAGGGATCGGTCTTCAGCGCATTCATTGAGCCGCTCATCGTGCTCGTTGGTCTCGGGATCGGACTCGGTGCACTCGTTGGTGATAAGGCGAGTGTGATCACGGGTGGCGCAAGCTACGTCGCATATATCGCCCCCGCACTGATGGCAAGCCAGGCGATGAACCTTGGCGCGAGCGAGGCGGCGTGGCCGATCCTTGCGCGCATCGCCTGGGTGCGCATCTACCACGCGATCGTCGCGACGCCACTCAAGCCCGCCGATGTGATGGTTGGCGCAACCGCCTTCATCGCCGGCAAGGTCGCCTTCGCCGCCGCCTTCTTCGCCGCCGTCCTGACGGTGACAGGGATCGTTACCAGCCCCCTCGGCGCGATCGGGATGGTGGGGGTCTCCACCCTGACCGGGCTCGCCTTTGCCGCCCCGATCGTCGCCTTCTCGGTCACGCAGAAGAGCGACCAGGGGTTCGCCTTCATCTTCCGCCTCATCATTACGCCGCTCACCTTCTTCTCGGGGACCTACTTCCCGATCGAGAGCCTCCCCCTACCGGTGCAGGCGCTCGCCTGGTGCACCCCGCTCGCCCACGGCGTTGCGCTCTCACGCGCCCTCGCCTTCGGGACCCCCATCACCAACCTCTGGTTCCATCTCGCTGTCCTCAGCCTGTGGGCGCTCGTCGGCCTGACCGCCGCGATCGTCCTCTTCCGCCGGAGGATGCTGAAATGATCGCAAGCCTTGCACCACGGGCGCTCAGCGTTTTCGAGCGCAATATCTTTGTCTACCGCCGCCAGTGGCTCATGATCGTCACGGGCTTCTTTGAGCCACTCTTCTTCCTTCTCGGCATCGGGTATGGCGTTGGCGGCGTGATCGGCACGATCCCCTACGCAGGTGTCGACGTTCCCTACGCTGCGTTTGTTGCGCCGGCACTGCTTGCAAGCTCGGCGATGAACGGAGCGATCTTCGACTCAACCTTCAACATCTTCTACAAGCTGAAATACGCAAAGGTCTACGACGCGATCCTCTCAACACCGGTGAGTGTTGGCGATCTCGCCGTCGGCGAACTCCTCTGGTCGAATCTCCGCGGCGTGATCTATGCAACCGCATTCCTGCTTGTCATGGTTGCGTTTGGCCTCGTGCACTCACCACTCGCACTCCTCGCACCCGTCGGCGTTGTCTTCATCGGGTTTGCATTCGGTGCCGCAGGATTTGCGATCACGACGCACCTGCGCAGTTGGAAAGACTTTGACTTTCTCTTCATCGTCCTCACGCCACTCTTCCTCTTCTCGGCAACGTTCTATCCAGCAGAGATCTATCCAGGCGTGCTGCGCTGGGTGGTAGAGGTCTCACCACTGACGCGGGGAACGCACCTCATTCGCTCCCTCTGTTTCGGCGACCTGAATCCGCTCATGCTCGTCGACATCGCGTATCTTGCAGTCATCAGCCTGATTGGCTACCGGCACGCAGTGCGCCGTCTCGGCGTGCTCCTGCTGAAGTAGGGGGAGAGATGGCGCGCGATTTTTACGCGATCCTCGGCGTCCCGAAGTCGGCGAGTGCGGATGAGATCAAGAAGGCCTTCCGCAAGGCGGCGCAGAAGTACCACCCCGACGTCTCGAAGGCGCCCGATGCCGCGGTGAAATTCAAGGAGTTGAATGATGCCTATCAGGTGCTCTCCGACACCGAGCAGCGCACCCGCTACGACCGCTTCGGGGAGGCGGGGGTTGGCGGTGGAGCGGGTGGCCCAGGTGGGGCTGGTGGCGGGTTCGGCGGCGGCTTCCCTGGGGGGTTCCAGGGTGGGTTCGGCTCGGTCGAGGACCTCTTCGAAGGGTTCTTCGGCGGGGCGGCCCGCGGCAGTCGACGGAGCGGCCCACCCCCAGGCGACGATCTCCGCTACGACCTGACGATTGAATTCGGGGAGTCGATTCGCGGCACAACGCGCGAACTCGACCTCGCCATGCGCGTCGCCTGCACCGGGTGCGGCGGCAGCGGCGCAGCGAAAGGTTCGAACACGAAAGAGTGCGACGGCTGCGGCGGTCGTGGTGAGGTGCGCACCGTGCGCCAGACGATGCTGGGCCAGATGGCCGTCTCAGCACCCTGCGCAAAATGTTCTGGTGAGGGGCGTGTCATTGAGAAGCCGTGTACGAGCTGCCGTGGCGAAGGACGCATCAAGGGGACGAAGCGCCTGCGCGTCGAAGTTCCGCCCGGGGTCGACGACGGAACACAGATTCGTCTGAGCGGCCAGGGTGAGCCGGGGCGACACGGTGGCGCAACAGGAAACCTCTACGTCGTCATCACCGTGAAGGAGCACCCGCAACTCGTTCGTGACGGGATTGATCTTCTGACAGAGATTCCACTCTCGATCTCGCAAGCGGCACTCGGTGCGCGCGTGATGATCCCCACCGCTGAGGGTGAGGAGGAGTACGAGATCAAGGCAGGAACACAGCCAGGTTCCGAACTGCGAATCAAGGGTCGTGGCGCACCGAATGTGCGTCGACCGAATCAGCGTGGCGATCTGCGCATCCACGTGGTGGTTGAGGTTCCGCGCAAGTTGACGCGCGAACAGCGTCACGCACTTGAGTCGTTTGCAGACGCGAACGGCGAGGAGCGCGGCTGAGCTCCACCGGCTGGCTTGAGCTCGCGGTGATCTGCGACACCGAGGCCGTTGAGGCGGTCTCTGAACGACTGGCACGTCTGGCTCCAGCGGGAACGAGTGCGGAGGCGCTCGATCAACCACGCGATGCTCAGACGAGCGAGCAGGGTGTGCTCGCATCTGCGCATGCTGCGGGCACCACGATCACGACGGGGCCGGTTCGGGTTCGCGCCTGGGTCGACAACACGCCAGAGGTTCGCGCAACGGTGGCGATCGTGCGCGACGAGCTGGCACGTTTCGCCGCTCTTGCGGCGGGCGGTCTCGGCCTGCGAGGGATCGGTGAACTGACGGTGACCGAGGTCCCCCACGCCGACTGGCGTACCGCATGGCGATCGGAATTCCCCGTCTTGAAGGTGGGTCGGATCGTCGTGCGCCCACCCTGGCTCACCTATGCACCAGCCACGAACGAGGTGGTCGTCGTGGTGGAGCCTGGGCAAGCATTCGGCACCGGCCTCCACCCGACCACACGCCTCGCCCTCGCTGGCCTTGAGCGGTGGGCTGCAGCGGGACACTTCGCAGCGCTACCGCCCGAGACCGCCGGGCTCCTCGACGTGGGGACGGGGAGCGGGATCCTCCTCATCGCTGCACTCCAACTGGGTGCAGTGCGTGGGTGCGGCATCGATATCGACGAACATGCGGTGCGCGCCGCCACGGAGAACCTGGAGCGCAACGCACTCACCGCGCGCGCAGAGATTCGACTCGGCTCACTGCCGCACCCTGCAGGAGCGCTCCCCCTTATCGTTGCGAATCTCATCGCCGATGTGCAGATTGCGCTCGCGCCACTCCTCTCCGCCGCAGTTGCTCCCGGTGGTCGCCTCCTTGCAAGTGGCATCTTTGTTGCCCGCGCAGACGCAACGATCGGCGCGATGGTAGCGGCAGGGCTCACCATGGTTGAGCGTTGGGATGATGGCGACTGGTGCGCCATGGAGTTTGTTCGCCAGTAGCCCGCCAACGTCGTAGACTAGCAACATGAGCAGTTGCCTTTTCTGTCGCATCGTCGCCGGTGAGCTCCCAAGCAGCCAGCGCCATGCCTGCGATCTCCTCATCGCCTTTGATGACATCGCACCGCAGGCGCCACTGCACGTACTCCTTGTTCCACGTGAACACATTCCGTCTGCTGCAGATCTACGCGATACGCCAGCGCACGCGAGCATCCTGGCGCGCATGCATCACGTTGCGCAAGAGATTGCCGTTGCCGCCGGATACGGCGATCGCGGATGGCGCCTCGTCACGAATGTTGGAACCGAGGGCGGGCAGGCGATCGAGCATCTGCACTATCACCTTCTTGCCGGCCGCCAACTCGCCTGGCCGCCAGGATGAGCGAGGCAGCAACGACAGGGAGCGGTACACCGCGCCCGCGACGATCAATAGGGAGGGCGGCGGCGATTCTCATTGGCGGCTTTGCGCTGTTCGCCTGGCTCGCGGGCGGCGGACCACCATCACCCGACCCAACCCTCCCGCCCGTCTCGAGCGCGCCAACGCCGCGGAGTGCAGCCGAGGGCGAACAGGCGACCGGACTCCTCTCGCAGATCATCTCGGCGGCAGGGCTCGGGGTGGTGCTTACCGGGCCCGATGTGCGCCCACCACTCCCGATCGACCTCTACGACCTCCCGCGCATCGTGGTCCGCGGCGCCTCGGCACTTGATCCGAGCGGGATGCCGCTCGTGGCGATCCTCTGCACCGATGCGGGGAGCGCCGCCATGGCGGCGGAGCGGATTGCCGCCTCCCTGGCCACCCCAGGGAACCTCGTCCTTGTCCCGCCCGACGCTCGATTCACCGTCCGTAGGTCGGGGAGCACGGTGATCATCTTCCAGCGCACGCCGTCGGGTGACCCTGATCCAGCCGCCGCCGACCTGCTCGAAGTGACCCTGAACGCCTTTGGTGAGGCGGTCCCAATCCCTCGCTAGGTGCCCCCGCACGCGCGATCGGGTATCCTCCCACTCCTAGGAGGTACCAGTGGCAGATATCCGTATTAGCGGGAACGAGAGCTTCGAGGCGGCCCTACGCCGCTTCAATAAGAAGGTGCAGCAGGCCGGCATTCTTGCCGAGGCGCGCCGTCGTGAAGCATTCGAGAACGCAGCAGAGAAGAAGAAGCGCAAGGATGCGAAGCGCAAGAAGCCGATGGGATCCCGCGGGGCGGAGTAGCCCTCGGCGCGCCCGAGGCGGCTGAGCCGCCAGAGAGGAGCAGCGCATGTCCCTACGAGAACAACTCCGAAACGATCTCGCCGCAGCGATGCGATCAGGTGAGACCCTTCGTCGCGACACCCTCCGCATGACGCTCTCCGCACTTGCCCTTCTTGAGAAAGAGGCGAAGCACGATGCGAGCGACGACGAGACGCTCGGCGTGATCGTGAAGGCGGTGAAGACTCGCCGCGAATCCGTCGAGGCGTATACCGCCGCAAGCCGACCCGACCTTGCCGCAGCTGAAGAGGCAGAGATCGCCATCTTGTCGGGCTACCTGCCTGCGCAGTTGAGCGAGAGCGACGTCGACGCACTGGTAGCCGAGGCGATTACTGCGACCGGAGCCGCATCGGCGAAAGAGATGGGGAAGGTCATGGGCTGGCTCGGACCGAAGACCAAGGGTCGCGTTGACGGCAAGGTCCTCTCCGGGAAGGTCACCGCGGCGCTCGCCGCACGCGGATGAGCCGTAGCTCTGGCCCGAGCGTGCGCATCGTGCGCCGCCGGCAGGGCGGGATCAGCATCACCGCTACTGAACTGCGCGCACTCGTTGCGCGCGCGTTGCGCGACGCGGGCGCACCGCGTGGAGGTGAGGCGGTCGTCACGCTCGTCGACGATCGTGAGATCACCAAGCTCAACGAGATGCATATGAAGAAGCGCGGCGCGACCGACGTGTTGAGCTTCCCCCTTCTGGAGCCAACCGCCTATCCGGCGCGCCCTGGCACACCACGCCGTGCCGTGCATTCGCGCACGATCGCTGCCCCTCTCGGCGACAGCGTGCCACTTGGCGACATCGTCATTAGCGTCGATCGCGCGATCGACCAGGCGCGCGCGGGACGCGGCGGCGTCGACGGGAAGACCGCCCATACCCCAGCGGATGAGCTGCGCCTCCTCGCCGTGCACGGCGCACTGCATCTGTGCGGATGGGATCACGGCGCTGCGACCGCTGAGCGGGCGATGTGGGCGGAGCAAGAGCGCATCTTGCGCGCGCATAGCCGCGCCATGCGCCGCACCCTGGTTCGTGCCTGATGTCGGCCGATCGACACCTCGTCGTTGGGCTCGGCAACCCAGGAGAGAAGTACCGTTTTACGCGCCATAACATCGCCTGGCTCGTGCTCGACGCGTTCGCCGCGCGGGTGAACTGGCGTGGCGGAGGGAAAGGGCGTGACGCGGCGATGGTCCACGCAGGGCGTGTGCTCGGCCTCGACCTTGTTGTCGCCAAGCCGACCACCTTCATGAATGAGTCGGGGATTGCGGTCCGCAAGCTCCTCGCGAGCGAGCGCGTCCCCCTCGAGCAGCTGCTCGTGGTGGTGGACGATTTCAGCCTCCCCTTCGGCGCGTTGCGCTTGCGCGAGGGCGGGAGCTCTGGCGGACACAACGGCCTCGCCTCAATCGCCGGCGAACTCGACACCGAAAAGTTTCCGCGCCTGCGCATCGGCATCGGTGACCCAACCGAATCAGGGAGCGCGCATCAGCATGTGCTCGGTGAGTTCTCTCTCGCTGAACGCGCGCTCCTGCCGCAGGTCGCTGCGGCGGCGGGCGAGGCGATTGAAGCGTGGGCACGTGACGGGCTCAATAAGTCTGCCACTGCGTTCAACGGCTGGGCGCCAACCGTTGAGACGCCGGGTGATGGCGCAGCGGCCACACCAGCACCGGCTGCAGGAGAGGTCGACGGCCCAGTCGGAAGTGATGGGATCCGCAAGACGACGCATGGATGGCGGAAGCCGCTGGTGCAACGCAAGGCGAAGCCGGGCGACGACGCGCGATGAGTCGCCGCGCAGTGGCGCGGCACGATGCGGCGCACCATGAGGGACGCGGTGGCCAGCGCCTTACGCCGTCACTCGCACCACTCCTCACCGCGCTAACAGCCACACCAGCATTTCGCGATCTGCGCAAAAGCCTTGAGCGAGATCGCGCGGCGGCACTGATCCATCTGCCGCATCCAGCGAAGGCGGCGCTCGGCGCCGCACTCAGTGAAGGGTCGCGACTCTTCTGGGTGTCGCGCGATCCAGAGACTGCCGACCGCGTTGCCGACGCGTTGCGCTCGTGGGTGCACGAGCCAACCGACGTGCTGGTGCTTGAGCCGCGAAGCGCACTTCCGTTTGAGCGCGGCGAACTCGTCATCGATGAGTCGGCCGGACGCGTTGCAACACTCGCCGACTGGGCAACCGGACGCCCGCGGATCCTTGTGACCTCACTCCTCGCGGCGATGCAACCAACGATCGATGCGGTGGCGCTCGCTGCGGGTGCGCTCGTCCTCCGGCCGGGCGATCGACTCCCCCTTGAAGAGGTGACGCGGCGCTGCCTCGCACTCGGCTATGAGCCGGTGCCGCTCGTTGGGGGGCGCGGTGAGTTTGCTCGCCGAGGGGGGATCGTCGACCTCTTCCCCGCAGGAGCCGAGTCACCCCTGCGGGTGGAGTGGTTCGGCGACGAGATCGAGTCGATTCGCCAGATCGCCCCGGCCGACCAGCGGAGCCGCGCGACGGTGGCCGAGGCGCGCCTCCTCCCCGCAAGCGAGTTCCCCCTTACTACGGAGCGCGTCGCTGCCGCGCGTGCGGCCGCCGAGCGCCTCGCCGCGGGAGCGCCCCTGCCACCCCGCCTCCTCGCCGACCTTGAGCTCTGGGAGGGGTCGCTGGCACGTGGGAGTGCTGAGCGCGGCGATGGGGTCGAGCTCTGGGCGCCACTCCTTGCCGCCTCACGCGCGATCGATCAGGTGGGCGATGCACTCTTGATCCTCGACGAGCCGGGAGAGCTGCGGAGCACTGCCGAGTCGCTCGCGCGGCAGAGCAACGATCGTCACGACACGCTGCGCACGACGCGCCTCCTCCCCGACGCCTGGCCTTCGTCGACGCCAGCAGCAGAAGCGACGAGCCGCGCCCTTGCACATGCAGGAGCGGCGCGACTCGCGATCACCTGGAGCTCCGATACAGGACACCTCATCGATGTCGTCGGAACTGATGCATTCGGCTGGCACGATCCGATTATTCCCGCAGGCCGCACGCGTGCCCTCGCCGAAGGGCTCGCCTCGTGGCGTCGTGATGACGCGCACGTCATCGTCATCTCCGAACAGGCCGGGCGCCTTGCAGAACTCTTTGTCGAAGCGGGCGAGCGCGTCACGCTGAGCACACAGGTTGATGCAGGGCTCGCCGTTGGCTCACTGCAGGTGCTTGCTGGAGGACTCGATGGTGGATTTCAAGGTGGTGTCGACGGGCTGACGATCATCACCGACCGAGAGCTCTTTGGCGCAACGCGCGTTCGACGCGCAGCGGTGCACCGACGTGGCATCACGCGCGAAGCGGCAGAGCGACTGACGCCTGGTGATCACCTTGTGCATGTCGACCACGGAGTCGGCACATTCATCCAGATGGTTCGCCGTGGCGGTGCCGATGACGCGCGTGACTATTTGGAGATTGAATATGGCGGCGGTGATCGTGTCTTCGTTCCGGTAGAGCAGCTTGCGCGCATTGCGCGCTACACCGGATCGGATCATCCACAGCTCAGCCGGCTTGGCGGTGGCGAGTGGCGTCGCGCGAAAGAGCGCGCCAAGAAGGCGGCCGATGATCTTGCCGATGAGCTGCTGCGCATCTACGCGGCGCGCGAGCTGGCGCACCGCACACCGCTGCAGCCGGGGAGCCCGTGGCTCGCCGAGTTCGAGGCCGCCTTCCCGTATCGCGAAACCCCCGACCAGTTCACCGCCATTGAGGCGGTGAAGGGCGACCTTGCACGACCACGCCCGATGGACCGGGTGATCGTGGGCGATGTGGGGTACGGGAAGACCGAGGTTGCCCTTCGCGCCGCCTTCGCCACCCTCGAAGCGGGGCGCCAGGTGGCCGTGCTCGTGCCAACAACCGTGCTCGCCCTCCAGCACATCGAGACCTTCCGCCGCCGCCTCGCCGCCTACCCCTTCCGCCTCGAACTCCTCTCGCGGAGCGTCTCCCACGCCCGCCAGGCGGAGATCGTCGCGGCCCTTGCTCGCGGCGAGGTCGACCTGGTCGTCGCCACCCATCGCCTCCTCTCGAAGGACATCGCCTTCAAGCACCTCGGCCTCCTCGTTGTCGATGAGGAGCATCGCTTCGGCGTTGCGGCGAAGGAGCGGCTCAAGGGGCTCCGCGAGTCGCTCGATGTGATGACCCTCACCGCCACGCCGATCCCGCGCACGCTGAACCTCGCACTCTCAGGGATTCGCGATCTCTCAACGATCGAGACGCCGCCAGAAGATCGGCATCCGGTTGCGACGCGCGTTGCGGAGGCGAGCCTCGAGCTGGTTCGCGATGCACTCTTGCGAGAGTTGGAGCGCGGCGGTCAGTCGTACTACGTGCACAATCGCGTGGAGTCGATTGAAGCGGCAGCGGCGCAGATTCGCACCCTCATCCCCGATGCACGGGTGGTCGTCGGTCATGGCCAGATGGAAGAGCGTGCACTCGAGCGCGTGATGGGTGAGTTTGTCCGCGGTGAGGCCGACGTGCTTGTGTGTACGACGATCATTGAGTCGGGTCTCGATATTCCGAATGCGAACACGATCATCGTAGATCGGGCCGATGCACTTGGGCTCGCGCAGCTCTATCAACTTCGCGGACGCGTTGGTCGCAGCAGTCGACGTGCCTGGTGCTATCTCCTCTACCGACATGAGGATGCGCTAAGCGAGGTTGCACGCAAGCGCCTTAAGGCAATCTTCGATGCGTCACACCTTGGCGCAGGATTCCAGCTTGCACTCGCCGACCTCGAGATTCGCGGTGCTGGCGATCTTTTGGGCGGCGAGCAGTCGGGACACATTGCCGCCGTCGGCTTCGATCTCTACTCACAGCTCCTTGCTGAATCGGTACAGCGGCGACGCGCAGAACGTGATGGACGACCGGTGCCGCGCCTTACACGCACGACGATCATCGATCTCCCCGTCGCCGCGCATCTTGCCGAGGCGTACGTTGCCGATGCCGGGCAGCGACTCGATCTCTATCGACGGCTCGGTGCGGCGGCGAGTGCCGAAGAGGTGACGGCGATCGGTGAGGAGCTGCGCGATCGCTTCGGTCCGCTGCCACCAGCCGCAGAGCGCCTGCTCGAGGTGGCCAACCTGCGCGCCGACGCGAGTGCGGCGGGGGTTGCCTCGCTCCTCATGGAGGAGGGGCATCTGGCCGTTCGGCTCGGCGACCTCCCTCGCGCAGTGGGGGCCAAGGTTGCGGCAGGGATGCCGGGAGCTCCCCTCGCCCTCGAGGGGAACCTGCTCCGCTCACGAGGGGCGCTGACCCCCCCTGCAGCGTGGGATCTCGCACGGGGGGTGGTCGCCGCCCTGCGTGCGGCGGCGCCGAGCGCCCCCCTCGCGTAGACTCGCGCGGTGACTCCAGAACAGCTCGCCGCACGAATCCGCACGATCCCTGACTTCCCGAAGCCAGGGATTGTCTTCCGTGATATCACCACGCTCTTGCGCGACCCGGAGGCGTACGCCGCCGCCATCGACGCGATGAGCGCGCCGATCAAGCTCTGGAAGCCCGACATGATCATCGGCATTGAGTCGCGCGGATTCATCTTCGGCGCACCAATCGCGCGCGACCTTGGCATCGGGTTCGTCCCCGTGCGCAAGCTCGGCAAGCTTCCGGCCGACACGATCTCTATTGAGTACGACCTTGAATACGGGAAGAATGTTCTTGAGATTCATCGCGATGCGCTGAAGCCTGGCGAGCGCGTGGTGATCGTCGACGATGTTCTTGCGACCGGCGGTACCGTTGCCGGAACGCTGCGGCTGGTGGAACAACTCGGTGCAGAGGTTGTCGGCATCAGCTTCCTTGCCGAACTCCCCGCACTCGGTGGCCGCGCGCGGCTTCCCGACGGGATCGTCTCCGCGATTATTCCGTTCTAACTCGATGGGCGGCAAGCGCGCTGCTCCAGAGGGTGGACGAAGAGATTTCCTCCGCAACATTGCACGCGATGGCGTGAACTCCGCAAGTTCGCTGCTCGGCGCAGTCGGTGCAATTCGTGAAGAGGCAGACGCACTTGCCACAGAACTTCGTGGCACCACGAAAAAGGCTGGACTTACACCTGGTGGGGTGCAGCCACCGCGACGTCGCGGCGCCGAGTCGGCACTCGCACTTCCATTTGGCGCAGGCCTTACCGCGGAGCAATCGGAACGTCCGGATCCAGCGTTTGCATCGCCGATTCGCGATGATGCAGGTGCGATCGTTGTCTTGGATGTTCGAGCGCTTCCAGCGCAGATCATTGAACGACGTGTGACCTCGGCGGGTGCACTCGCCGCGCTGGTCGCCGTTGAAGCGATCGCCCCCGGTCCAATTCGCGCCCTTGCTGCCGGGTTCGCACTGGCAGTGGCGGCCGACGGGACGCCTGGTGCACGCGCGGCACGCCTCCATGCTGCAGCAGGCGCACTGCGCAACGCCGACCCATTGAGCGACGCCCTTGCCGTCGAGATCGACCTCTTCCTCGCAGCAGCCGAGGGGCATGCTGCCCTCGTGACCACCCGTGCCGTAGCGCGCTTAGCCGCCTACGCGACCGCCGCCGACACGATTGCCCAGGCGCTTGCGCACCGAAACGGTGCCGTTGCGACAGGTCCAGCCCTCGGGGCAACCGCCTGGGGCGACCTCGCCCCCGCGCACGAGGGGGTGCGGCGCGCTGGTGCCACGGAGCTCCTCATCGCGACAGGGGCCACCTGTGACCCGATCGGTGCCACGCGCCTCGGCGCGCTCGATGCGAGCGATGCCCTTCGTGCCGGCCTCGCCCCTGAACTTCTCGATGAGGGTGCGCTCGCCGCGCGAATCCTTGCGGGCGAGGTGGGGGCCCTCCTCCTCGCGCTTACCGCTCGGGCGAGTGACGGGGCCGCCCTTCTGCCAGCCGGCGGCGCGGCCCTCGCTGCGGTTGCACGCACCGCGGGGATTCCGGTGATTGGCGTCGCCACCCCGATGCGCACGGAGGCACCTGTCGATGCGGCGGCACTGCAGGCGCTGCTCAACGAGCATGCAACGGCAACTTCTACGTCATCGCTCCTTGAGCGCGGCACCGCGCGCGGCGTCACCGTTACCAGCCCGCGATTCGATCTGGTCGACACCAGATCGATGAAGATCATCGTTGTCGAGTGAACGCGCAGCCGATTGAGGTGTTCGAGTCGCGAGACCGCGATCTCGTGCGTTCGCTTATTACTGGCGATCGCGCACTGACTGCACATGCGCTTGCAGATCTTGACGATGGCGAGTTCCCCCGCACGCGCTCGTATGTTGCGCGACGCGGTCAGACGCCGATTGCACTCGGCATGGAATATTCTGGCTGGGCACCGCAGCCACTGCATCTCTTTGGTGATCGAGAGGGGATCGCTGCAATCCTGACGCACGGCATGCGACCGCGTGCCGCATGGGTTCCCACGCCGATTGGCGGCGATCCGGTGCTCGACTTGTATTACGAGAGTGAGAAGATTAATCCCATGTTGCGCATGGCGGTCGACGCAAACGACTTCCGTGCCTACGCTGGTCCAGCAGCCGATCGTGTTGTGCCACTGATTCCCGCCGATGCGCCAGCACTCAATCATCTCTATCAGCTCGGCTTCGCAGCATGGCTGCCACCACTCGCTGTGGCCGAAGGCGTCTACCGCGGGGTGCATCAGAGTGGCCGGCTCGTGGCAGCTGCGGGGACCCATGTGATCGGTCGGCGCGAGCGGATCGCCGTGGTCGGCAACGTGTACACGTCGGCGAACGCTCGCGGGCATGGATACGCGCGCGCCACCACCTCGCAGGTGACCGAGGCACTCCTTGCATTCTGCGATCTGGTTGTTCTCAACGTGCGCTCGGATAATCCTGAGGCGATCAACGTCTATCGATCGCTCGGGTATACGGTGCGTGCAGAGTTCGAGGAGCGCCTCGTCGTTCGTCGCGCCCCGCTCGGGATCCCGCGCCTCCTTCGTCGCATCTTCGGGATCGGCTGAGCCCTCGCGCTCGGCTGGCTCGCGGGCGGGGGTACGATAGGCACGATGAGCAGTCGACCCTACGCGGTGATCCTTGCTGGCGGCGGGGGGACGCGCCTCTGGCCCCTGAGCACGCCGGAGCGCCCAAAGCCCTATCTGCCCCTCCTCGGCGGCCGCACACCGCTCGCCGTGACCGTTGACCTCCTCACCCCCCTGATCCCACTCGCCGACATCTATGTCGTGACGGCAGCCGAGCAGGTCTCCCTCGTCCGTGCGTCGCTCCCAGCCCTTCCAGCGGCGCAGATCATCGCGGAGCCACGCGCCTGCAACACGGGGCCGGCGGTTGCGCTTGCCGCAACGGCGATCGATCGACCGAACGATGCCGTGATGCTCGTGCTCCCCGCCGACCACGCGGTGCTTGATGCCGGCGCATGGCGCACCGCACTGGCAGCGGCGATTGCGCGCGCGGCAGACGACGCAACGGCGCTCGTGACGCTCGGTGTTGTGCCAACGCGACCAGCAACGGGTTACGGCTACATCATCGCCACGAGTGACGGGCGCGTGGAGCGCTTTACCGAGAAGCCAGATGCAGCAACCGCGCAAGCGTTGATCGCTGCCGGTGCGCGATGGAATGCAGGAATCTTCGCCTGGCAGCGCGGTGCAATCGTTGCAGGGTTGCGCACCTATGCCGCAGACACGATGGCGGCGCTCGGCGATTACGCGCAGATGCCGATCGCACCAATCGACACGCTGCTCATGGAGCCTGCTGCCGCGGCCGGCCAGGTGCACTCGCTCCCACTCGTGTGCGGCTGGAGTGATATCGGCAGCTGGTCCGAGTTGCAGCGTCACACACTCGCTGCGGCGACAGACCCACGCGCCGAGGTGCGCATCGATGCACCGAAAGGGCGTACCATCATCATGAGTTCCGATCGCGGCGTCGTTGCAGTCGAGCCTGATGGGCGCACGATGGATCTTGCTGCAATGAGCGGCGAACAACTTCGAACAGCAGCGAAGGGGGAGTGAGCATGGGTGCCGGAGAACCAACCAAGATTATCTTCGGCACCGATGGCTGGCGCGCCAAGATTGGCGACGAGTACACATTTGAGAATGTGCGCCGACTCGCCTATGGCGTGGCGCGCGTCGTTGTTGAAGATGGCGCGGCGGCAAAGAGTGTTGTCATCGCCTACGACCGACGATTCGGCTCAGAAGATTTCGCCGTCGCAGCGGCAGAGGTCCTCCTCGCCCATGGGATCCCGGTGGCGTATGCCGCAACGGCAACCCCAACGCAGATGGCCTCGTATGAGGTGGTCGCGCGCGGTGCCGCGATGGGCGTGGTGATCACCGCAAGTCACAATCCGTGGCTCGATAACGGCTTCAAGGTGAAGGCACCGAGCGGCGCCGCGGCGGGCCCCGCCCTCCTCAAGCGCATCGAGGCCTTCGTTGCTGAGACGCGGGGACCTGAGCTCGAACGCCGCCCCTTCGCCGATGCCGAGGCGGCCGGCCTGGTCGAGCGCTACGACTCCTACCCAGGCTATCGCCGCTATGTCGAGCGCAACCTTGACCTCGCCGCCCTGGCGAACATGAAGGGGCGCATCCTCGTCGACCCGGTGTACGGCGCTGGCGCTGGCTGGATCGGACGCCTCCTCGCTGGGGGGCAGCTCGTGGTCGAGGAGATGCGAAGCGAGCGAAACCCATGGTTCGGTGGCGTGAACCCCGAGCCGATC
>CAIPEX010000049.1 GCA_903864185.1 uncultured Chloroflexota bacterium
ACTCTCGCCAGCACTGCTCGAGCCGCTTCGCGATATTCCAGTGCACGTTGCAGTTGGCGCACGAGAGCCAGAAGAGTTTCACCGCAACGCTGCACTCCTGACCGAACGCTGGTCGCCGTACCTGGACGATCTGGTCAGTGAGACGATCGCCGACCGCGACCACTTTGACATCCTGGAAGAGATGGATACACCAGGCGGCGCGTTGGTTGCGCCGTTGCTACGCCTCCTCGGCCTCCCCGTGCGAGGATACGATCATGCATGAACGGCCGCATACGGCAACCAACCAGTCAGCCAACGCAGACTGGTACCGCGATGAGTAGCGCGGCGGAACTCGACGCCCGCGATCCGCTTGCATCAGTTCGCGGCGCGTTCTCAATTCCAGAAGGCGTCATCTACCTCGACGGGAATTCCCTCGGCGCACTGCCGTCGAGCGTTGTGGCGCGGATCGACCGCGTGATCGGCACGGAGTGGGGCGAGCGTCTCATTCGCAGCTGGAACGAGACCGACTGGTACACCCTGCCGTTGAGTGTCGGCGATCGCATCGCGCCACTCCTTGGAGCCGGTGCAGGCGAGGTGGTAGTTGGTGAATCTACGACGGTCTCACTCTTCCGCGTTGTCGCAGCGGCACTTGGGCTCCGGCCGGGACGTTCGGTGATCGTGACCGAGCGGGAGAACTTTCCGACCGACCTCTACATCTTGGAGGGGCTGAAGAGCCTGCGCCCCGAGATTGAGATTCGCCACGCAGCGGATGGCGAAGACCCCGCAACGTTGCTCGATGGCGCAGCCCTCTTGCTGCTGACGCACGTGGACTACAAGACCGGACGCATCCGGGATATGGCGAAGCTCAGCGCGGCAGCGCATGCTGCAGGCGCACTCGCAATCTGGGATCTCTCACACTCGGCGGGCGTGCTGGAGCTCGATCTTCCTGGGAGTGGTGCCGACTTTGCCGTTGGCTGTGGCTACAAGTACCTGAACGGTGGTCCTGGTGCGCCGTCGTATACCTGGGTCGCACCCGCGCACATTGCAACGGTGAACCAGCCGCTATCGGGTTGGATGGGTCACAGCGCTCCGTTTGCATTTTCACCAGACTATGTGCCCGCGCCAGGGCTGCGCCGCTTCATTACGGGCACACCGCAGGTGCTGAGTCTTGCCGCACTCGACGAGGCGATGAAACTCTGGGAGGGGGTCTCGCTGCGCGATGTACGCGCAAAATCTACCGCGCAGACGCGACGCTTTATCGAGCGTGTGGAGGAGGGGTGTGCGGGCCTTGGACTCACGCTCGTCTCGCCGCGCGATGATGCCCACCGTGGCGGCCACGTCTCCTTTGCACATGAGCATGGCTACGCAATCATGCAGGCGCTTATCGCACGCGGCGTCATTGGCGACTTCCGCGCGCCAGATATCTTGCGCTTCGGATTCTCGCCGCTCTATCTCAGCTTTGCAGAGATCGACCGGGCGGTTGACGTCTTGGCAGAGATCTTGCGCACGCGATCGTGGGATGCTCCGGAGTTCTCGACGCGGCGCGTGGTGACCTGAGCCGCTCCTCTAGGAGAGGACGCCCCCAGTACGAAGGCTCGCAACCGCCTCATCAAATGCTGCCGTGTGTCGGTCGGCGGCATCGCCTGGCGTTGATGGCGAGAAGAGCGCCATGTTGTGGAATGGCGTGAGGATGATGCCGCGATTGAGCGCATGGAGGTGGAGGTAGCGCTCGAGGTCGTGGTCGACCGCCGCAGCCGCTGCACCACCGGTGCGCGGCGCCTCTGGTGTGAAGTGATATTCGGCGCGTGCACCGAGCCGCGTGACGCTCCAGCCAACGCTCTGTCGAGCGAGGACCTCTTCGACCCCGTCGGCCCAGCGGGTTGCGGCAGCAATCATTGCGGGGAACGCCGCGGGGGTGAGCACCTCGCCGAGCGTGGCGCGGATCGCGACAGCAGAGAGGACGCTCCCTGAAACAGTTCCACCAATGCCGCCCGTGTCGATCTCATCGAGTTCGATCGCCTGTGAGATCTTCTCGGCGAGCTCGCGGGTCATCCCGTACGTTGCGCCAGGGACGCCACCTGCAATCGCCTTGCCGATGACGAGCGCATCGGGTTGGAGCCCCCACGCCGCCGTGGCGCCGCCTGGGCCGAGCGAGATCGTGTGCGTCTCATCGATGATCAAGAGCGCACCGTAGCGGGTTGCCAGTGCGCGGAGCGCGGCGTGATAGCCCGCCTCTGGCAGGACAATCCCAATATTCGTGAGCGCTGGCTCGATCAAGATTGCTGCAACGTCGCCCGTCGCAAGCGCCGCCTCCGTTACTGCGAGGTCGTTAATCTCGACGACCCGCGTCGTGTGTGCGGGGTCGACCTGCGGGCCAAGATTCCCGATGCGGGTGACGGCGGCGCCGTTCGTTCCCGCAGGATCGATCGTTGCAAAGGCCTCATCGACCGTGCCGTGATAGCACCAGTTGTGCACGAGGATCTTTGGTCGCCCCGTGGCGAGCCGTGCGAGACGCAGGATAAAGCGATTCGCATCGGTGGCAGTGAGGACGAGTTGCCAGAGCGGCAGGCCGAAGCGGCGGGTCAGCTCTTCTGCTGCATCGATTGCCGCAGTAGAGGGGAGCATCGTGGTCGCGCCATGCGCGAGTTGTTCCGCGACGGCACGCACAACCGGCTCTGGTGCGTGCCCAGCCATTGCGGCTGTGTCGCCGAGCGCGAGGTCGAGGTAGCGCACGTTATCTGCGTCGATCACCTCTGCGCCGCGCGCAGTTGCGGCGAACGGCGGAACGGGCGATGCCCAACGCTGCATCCACGGCATCGGCACGCCGCGCACAAGGCTTGCACCCGCGCGTCGCGCGAGCGCGATCGATGCAGGATGGGCCGCAACGAAACGCTCTGCCTCAACGGCATGGAGGGCGGTGAGCTTCTCCGTGTTGATGCGCATGCTCACTCCAGGCTACATGCCGCTGCGAATGGCCCAGAGATCTGGGAAGACCGGTCGGTGAAGGCTCGCTGCAAGGTACTCAACACCGGTCGAGCCGCCGGTGCCGGACTTTCGCCCGATCGTTCGCTCGACCATCTTCACGTGGCGATAGCGCCACTCCTGTATCCCCTCATCGATGTCGAGGAGCATCTCGCAGACCGTTGCCGGCTCTCCGCCAGCGCGATAGAGACGGAGCAAGATCTCTTGGACCTGCTCGTCACCCTGGTATGGCTCAGCCACGTCACGCTGGAGCACGCGAGGGGGGATCGGGTGGCCGAGGTCGGCGAGCCAGGCCAGGAGTGAATCCCAGAGTGCCGGCTGTCGCTGCGCCGCCTGAACGCGCGCACGCGCG
Source organism: uncultured Chloroflexota bacterium (assembly GCA_903864185.1). Lineage (GTDB taxonomy): Bacteria > Chloroflexota > Limnocylindria > Limnocylindrales > Limnocylindraceae > Limnocylindrus. Next base: position 3,314 of record CAIPEX010000049.1, read on the forward strand.
TCTGCCTCGGGGAGGAGGTCTGCGAGGCGCGCGTTGCGTACGCCAAGGAGCGCCTCAAGTTCGCGGAACTGTGCCGACTCGAAGCCACTCGACGTAGCGAGTCGGTCACGGAATGAGGAGAATTCGAGTGGCGTCAGGGTTTCAAGGACGTCAACCTGCGCGACGGCAATCTTGAGGATGTGCCGGATGCGCCCGAGCCGATGCGCTGCTCGCCATGGCTCGCCATCTTGGAGCGCACTCGCCGTGCCGCGGATCTCGTGGATGATCTGCTTAAACCAGAGTTCGTAGGTTTGATGAATAACGATAAAGAGAAGCTCATCGTGCTCTTCGGATCGTGGGGATTGCAGCGCGAGGAGTTCGTTGAGGCGGAGGTAGCCCGCGTAGGTGAGTGGGCGTTCGTTCTCGTTCATCGTTCCATAGTAGCGCTGCACGCAGATAGAGCGAGGCCCCGATGCACCTCTCGGCGCTCGGGGCCTCACTACGAGAACGAGATGGACTAGTTCGACGCAGGCATGAACACGCCGGACCAGACCTGCCAAGCAAGGAGTGTCTTCGCCACGAGCGAGAGGATCATGTAGCTCCGCTCACCATGGAGATAGTCCTTCCATCGGCCGATCTTCAATCGCTGCAACACCATGTTCAACGCAAAGATGTTGAAGCTGACGAAGAGGCTGACGTAGATCGTTACCAGCACCGGCTGGAACGCTGCATCACCCTGCCAGTCGCCGAGCGAGAGGCCGAGTGTGACAAAGACGGCAAGCCACGGGATGATCCCCGCGATGCAGCCAAAGATGTAGTGGCTCCACTGCACGCTCTTGCGGCCAATGTTGGCCTCTTCCATCGACCAACCAAAGAGGTTCATCGACGCGTTGCAGCCAGCGATTGCGAGCATCGCGCCAGCATCACGGATGCCCGTGAGCGATGCGATCGCCACGATCATCAGCGTGGAGCTGATTGCGTACTCGGCCCAGCGTAGCGGGTTGAACTCGCGTGCGAGCCACCCTTCGTAGCGTGCGCGAAGTGGGTATGCCGCCGCAAAGTGCGCAAGTGCCGAGAGGGCGAAGAACGCCGCAACGGCATAGGCGAGTGGAATCCCGAAGAGTGGCTCGGTGCCAGTCGTGAGACCGGCGAACTGCCCGTCGACAATCTTCGCGACGGGGTACGATCCGTCAAAGTTGATCTTTGCAGTCGTCGGGCTGATCGCCACGATGACTGCGGCCTGCACACCGTGGAGCAAGACCAGGATGCGGTTCCAGTTAAAGAGCTGCTGTGCGCGCTTTGCTGGAATAGCTGCAAACGATGTTGCAACGCCAGCAGACGAGCGCGAGGCAGCCTTACGAACGACTCGTGCCATATCGATGCCTCCCTTATCGGCCCAGAATTGAAGCCGTAGCGTCAGGGTAGCGTGCGGAGGCTCAGCTCGTCACCAGGCGCACGGCTGCGATGAGCATCACGAGTGCAAGCAGGCGGCGCAGCCAGGGCACGCTCAGGCGGCGCATGCCGAGCTCGGTGCCAAGCAGCGCCCCGATCGCACCTGCGACGAGCGCCGCGGGGAGCCAGACGGGGAGGCTCGTCAGTGACGCTGGTCGTGCGAGCAGACCGGCGGCCGAGTTCGCGAGGATGAATCCTGCCGAGAGTCCCGCGGCAGCACGCGCGGTCGCCCATCGCCGCGCGATCACGACAGGGGTCAAGAACACGCCGCCGCCTGTGCCAGTGATTCCAGCGAGCACGCCGATGACTGTCCCCGCGAGCGCCGCAACGGCTGGATGCGGTGCTCGTGTTGCGCCGCTTCGCGCGGCATCACGAACGGCGCCGCCAGCCAGCCGCACCGCGGCGAGCAACAAGACGAGCGCAAGGAGTGGTCGATAGAACGTATCGCTCACTGCAAGTCCACCAGCGATAAACGCAGCGGGGATCGAGCCGATCAAGAAGGGGACCAGCGTGCGCAGCGGCAGGAGGCCGCCACGGGAGAAGCGCACGACTGCGATGCTCGCCACGAGGAGGTTCACGACGAGCGCGGTCGGGCGCATGCTGCTCGGCGCGAGCCCCACAAGCGCCATGAGCGCGAGGTAGCCCGTTGCCCCAGCGTGCCCCACGCTTGCGTAGAGGGTGGCAACGAGGAGGACGCCGAGGACGAGGAGGAGATCAGGCAGAACGGGCATGCGGGTGACTGTAACAAAATCGGCGGCGCGGCTACGCAACGGCGAGCAGCGGGGGTACCCTGTGGGCAATGCGGATTCCCGCAGCACAGGTTGGCGCTGCTGACCTGAAGGAGAAGCAAGGAGATGAGAATGAAGCACCTACGGATAGGCGCTCTCTTGAGCGCCATTCTTGTGGTCGCTGCGGCGTGCACGGGCACTCCAGCGAAGAGCTCAACCACACTCGTTGTCGCGTTGCCGGGCGATATCGTCCGCACCGACTCGATGCTCACCGACGACTCGAACTCGTCGTATGTCATCCAGCAGGTCGTCGAAGGCCTCGTTGGGCTTGCACCAGGCTCGACCTCAGAGATCGTGCCCGTGCTCGCAACAGCGTTGCCAACGGTGAGCAAGGATGGCCTCACCTATACCTTCAAGCTCCGCGAGGGCGTGAAGTTCCACGACGGCACCGATTTCAATGCCGCTGCAGTCGTGTACAACTATGAGCGCTTCCGCACGGTGCCAGACGCTCTTCAGGAATATAGCTACTACACTGGCGCAGTCTTCGGCGGCTTTGGCGATGCAAGCAACCTTGAGTCCGCTACGGCCGTTGATGACTACACGGTGAAGATCAAGCTTCGGACAGTGAGCTCGAACTTCGTGTTGACGCAGACCCTCCCAGTCTTCGGCATTCAGTCGCCGACCGCACTGGCATTGGGCCTTGCCGACAACAGTGAAACAGACATTACGAAGATCACGGGAGCTCAGGGTGGCGCGGGCGCTATGGTTGGCACCGGCCCATTCAAGTTCTCTTCGTGGGTCGAAGGAGACTCCGTCGAAATCGTGCGCAATGACACGTACTGGAACACGGCTGCTATCGCCAAGTTGGAGGCAGTCATCTTCAAGCCCGTCGCCGAGGAGACGCAGCGCGTCAACGGCCTTGCCGACGGCACGTACGACCTGGTCCAGGTCATCGCCCCAGCCGATGTTGCGACCATCGCGGCCAACACCGGACTTCAGGCGATCGATCGTGGCTCGTCGTTCAACATCTTCTGCTTGCAGATGAATCAAACGTACGCACCGGTCAGCAACCCGATGATCCGCGAGGCGATTGCCTACGCGATCGACAAGGAGAGCCTGATTCAGACGTTCTACGCTGGTGCAGCAGATGTTGCAAAGAACTGGATGCCGATGAATGTGCAGTACGCACTTGATCTTGAGCTTCCAACGTACGACCCAGCAAAGGCCATGGAGTTGATCGCGGCTTCGGGTGAAACCGACCTCACGATCGACTTCTGGTACCCGAACGATGTGACCCGACCATACATGCCTGATCCGAAGGGCCTCTTCGAGGCAATCTCGGCGCAGCTTGAGGCGGTCGGCTTCACCGTTGTGGCGCACGACGCGAAATGGCGCAGCGGGTACCTTGATCAGGAGGCTGCAGGCGCATACGAGATGTGGCTGCTCGGCTGGACTGGCGACTGGGCCGGACCAGACAACTTCTTGAGCACGGCATTCTTCCATTACGTTGATGGCAAGCCATCACCGGAGTTTGCATACAAGAACGACAAGCTTGACGCGACGATGGCTGCAGCACTTGCTGCGACCAGCGATGCACAGGCGAAGAAGCTTTGGGAGAAGGCACAGAACTTGATTCGTGCCGACCTCCCAACCGTGCCGATCGCCAACTCGAAGCCACAGGCTGGGGCTTCGATTGACGTGAAGGGCTTTGTCGGCTCGGCCGGCTTGAACGAGTACCTGAACCTGGTCTATCTCGACCGGACCGGCAACTAGGTTGTCGGGCGGCCGTCGCCGCTCTGCTCTTACCAGCAGTGGTAGGGGCGGGGCGGCGACGGTCGATCAGATCACCGTATGGCGCGTTACATTATTCGACGACTCCTCGCAGCGATCCCCGTGCTACTCGGGCTATCGCTGGTCCTCTTCGCCTACATTCGCCTCCTCCCTGGCGATCCATGTGTCGCCATCCTTGGTCAACACCGCACCGTTGAGTCGTGCGCGAAGTTGCGGGAACACCTTGGCCTCGATCTGCCGCTCTGGCAGCAGTACGTTAACTACCTCACCCAAACACTGAGTGGTGACTTCGGCAACAGCGTCATCAATGCGCTCCCGTTTACGCAGGAGTTCACGGTGCGCTTCCCTGGCACCCTTGAGCTCACGATCGGTGCGCTGATCTTCGCGATCGGTGCCGGCATTCCACTCGGTCGGCTCGCTGCACGCCGCGTTGGCGGCTGGGCAGACGGACTCATTACAGGGATCAGCCTCTTTGGCGTGAGCATCCCCGTCTTCGTGCTCGGCCTCGCCCTCGCCGTGATCTTTGGCGTCGCCCTCGGCTGGCTCCCCACGCAGGGGCGCATCGATGCGCACTTCCGCTTCGACTCGATTACGGGGTTCTTGCTGATCGATACACTGCTCGCCGGCCGTCCGGATTATTTCGTGGATGCGGTGCGCCACCTGATCCTACCGTCGATCGCGCTCGGGTCGATCCCCCTTGCAATCATTACGCGCATCACCCGCGCATCGGTGATTGAGGTGGCGAACGAGGACTATGTTCGCACCGCGCGTGCCAAGGGCCTAGCGGGGAAGAAGGTCGACCAGCGGCACGTGATGCGTAACGCCTGGCTCCCCGTGACGACGGTGATCGGCCTGCAGGTTGGCAGCCTCCTTGGCGGCGCCGTGCTTACTGAAACGGTCTTCGTTTGGAATGGCGTTGGCCGCTGGGTTGTCGATGCGATCGAAAATCACGACTATCCGATTATTCAGTCGACGATCCTCGTCTTCGCCGCCTTCTTCCTCATCGTGAACCTGCTCGTTGACATCGGATATGCGTTCTTGAACCCACGGATTCGCTACTAATGATCATGCGCGGCGCACTTGTAGATCCCGTGATGGCATCGGCCCCGAGTGGCCTCTGGCGCGACGCGTTGCGCCGCCTGCGCCGCAACCGCCTGGCCATGATTGGCGTTGCCTGCATGACGCTCTTCTTCGCGGCGGCAATCTTGGCGCCGGTGATCGCCCCCTATGCTTCAAACGACATGAGCGGCCCCAGCCTGAGCGGCCCATCAGCTGCGCACCTTTTCGGCACCGATCTCCTCGGTCGCGACGTCTTCTCGCGCGTCCTCTATGGCGCACAGATCAGCCTCTTTGTCGGCGTCTTCGCCGTTGTGCTCGCGCTTATCATCGGCACGACCTTCGGTGCGATCGCGGGCGGATATGGCGGTCGCGTTGACGGGATCATCATGCGCGCCACCGACGTGCTCCTCTCCATTCCAACCATCCTGCTCGCCATCGGCATCGTGACCTGGCTCGGGCAGGGTCTCCCGCAGCTGGTTCTCGCCATTGCCGTGGGCTATGCGCCGGTCTTCGCGCGCCTCTTGCGCGGCTCACTGCTCGCCCTGCGCGAGGCGGATTACGTGATCGCCGCACGAACGATCGGTGGCTCAAACTCTCGCATCCTCATGCGCCACATGCTCCCGAATGCGCTGACACCGCTCATCGTCCAGGCAACGCTCGTGCTCGCGACGGCGATCATCGACATTGCAGGCCTCGGCTTCCTTGGCCTCGGCCCAGCCGATCCGCGTACGCCGGAGTGGGGAACGATGCTCGTGGATGCACGTCGTTTCATGCAGACGGCACCGCACATCGTCTTCTTCATCGGTGGCGCAATCGTGATCTCTGCGATCGGTTTCAATCTCCTCGGCGATGGATTGCGTGAGTCGCTCGACCCGAAGTTGAAGCGATAAGCAGATGACTGAGAAGAGCGCAACGCCAGTGTCCGCAGGTCACCTCCTTACGGTGAGCGACCTTACGGTGCGCTTCCGCAGCCACGGTGAGGCGGTGTATGCGGTGAACGGCGTCTCGTTTGATCTTGATGCTGGTGAGACGCTGGGAGTGGCGGGCGAGTCGGGCTGCGGAAAGAGCGTCACCAATCTTGCAATCCTCGGGCTCCTGCCGCAGCCAGCGGGGCGAGTTGAGGCGGGAAGCGTGCAGCTCTCCGGGCGCGAGCTCACCACCCTGCGCGAAGAGGAGCTCCGGAAGGTGCGCGGCAGCGAGATCGCCATGATCTTCCAAGACCCGATGACGTCGCTGAACCCCGTGCTCCGTATCGAGGAGCAGTTGATTGAGACGATTCGTGCACATCGTGACGTGACCGTGCAAGCCGCACGTGAGCGAGCAATTGAACTCCTGGTCGCCGTCGGCGTCGCAAATCCAGAGTCGCGCCTGCGCAGTTATCCGCATGAATTTTCGGGTGGGATGCGCCAACGCGTCATGATTGCGATGGCGCTTGCCCTCGAGCCGCGCATCCTCATCGCCGACGAGCCAACCACGGCGCTCGACGTGACGATTCAGGCGCAAGTGCTCGACCTGCTCCGTCGCCTCACTGCCGAGCGCGGAACCGCGACGATCCTTGTCACCCACGACCTCGGGGTGTTGGCCGGGATGGCCGATCGCATCAACGTGATGTATGCGGGCAAGGTGATTGAGTCGGGCACCACCGAAGAGCTCTTTGCGCACCCGCGACATCCGTACACCGTTGGGCTGCTGCGCTCCATCCCACGCCTCGACGGCGAGGCGGGTGGCAAGCTTGTGCCGATTGAAGGGCGCCCACCCGATCTCGTTGCCGAGCCGGTCGGCTGCTCGTTCTACGCACGGTGCGCCTGGCGGCAGGAGCGCTGCGCACTCGAGGCGCCTGCACTCGTCCAGATCGATGGCGGCACTCAACCTATCGTCACCACCGGCGCCGGCGCAACGCACGTCGCGGCCTGCTTCAATCCTGTTGCGCAGGCGGAGGTTGCCGAAGGGCGACCGGCGGCAGGTCGCAGATGAGCGGGCAGCGCCTCCTTCAGGTTAAGGATCTCGAGGTTCGATTCCCCATTCGTGAAGGGTTGATTCGCGAGCGCACCGTGGCAGAGGTGCGCGCGGTAGATGGTGTCTCGTTTGAGGTCGCGAAGGGTGAGATCCTCGGACTTGTCGGTGAGTCGGGCTGTGGCAAGAGCACCGTTGCGCGCGCGATCACGCGCGTCGTGAAGCCAACGCACGGATCAATCGAGTTCGATGGCCACGACCTTGCCAAGGCAGAGGGTGAAGAGTTGCATGCACTGCGCCGCCGCGTGCAGATGATCTTCCAAGATCCGTACGCCTCGCTCAATCCGCGCATGACTGTTGGGGCAATCATCCAAGAGCCTGCCGACATCTATAAGGTCGGCACGACCGCTGAGCGTCGCGCTCGCGTGAGCGAGCTGTTGGGCCTGGTTGGGCTCGACCCACGCTTTGCCGATCGATACCCACACGAGTTCTCGGGTGGTCAGCGCCAGCGCATCGGCGTTGCGCGAGCGCTTGCCCTCAACCCAGATCTTGTCGTTGCCGACGAGCCCGTAAGCGCACTCGATGTGAGCGTGCAGGCACAGATCCTCAACCTGCTCGCCGAGCTTCGTCAGCAGCTCGGCCTCGCCTACCTCTTCATTGCGCATGACCTTTCGGTTGTTCGCCACATCAGCGATCGAACCGCCGTCATGTACCTCGGTAAAATCGTCGAGGTCGCGCCATCGATAGAACTCAACGCAGCGCCACTCCACCCGTATTCGATCGCGCTACTCTCAGCGGTGCCGATTCCCGACCCAGCGATCGAGAAGAAGCGCAAGCGCATCATCCTCAAGGGCGATGTCCCGTCGCCAACAAACCCGCCGAGCGGTTGCGGCTTCCAGACGCGCTGCTGGCTCAAAGAGAAGCTCGGCAATCCCGAGCGCTGCAGCACCGAATCACCGGTGCTTCGCGAGACATCGAGCGGACACCAGGTCGCCTGCCACTTCCCCGAGAAGGCGTAGCCGCAAACTGCTGGAGATACGACGAAGGCCCGGGCAGCTTACGCTGCACCGGACCCTCGCGGCCCGTTAGAGAGCGCCGTCGCTATGCGGCGACGGTCTCCCCTGAGGCGAGCCAGCGGCGAACGCCAGCTGGGAGGCTCCCGCCGAGGCCCGCGTCGAGGCCGTAGTAGTTCCCCGCCCCAAGGACACCGAGACCGAAGGTCACCACCGCATACGCGAGGTGCTGGTTCACGATGCCGTAGGCGAAGTCCCATGCGGCAAAGAAGAAGAACGTCATCATGAGCGCGCCCATCGTCGCAGCGAAGCGCGTTGCAACGCCGAGAATCAACGCGGTGCCAATCGAGATCTGCCCGACTTGGACCAAGACGTTGACGAGCGAGACGACACCCTCGTTTGCAGAGAGCCCGACCCAGAAATCATGGGTTGGGTTGAAGACGGTTCCGGCCGCGACATCGCCCGTGACGAACGGCCAGCCCAGCGTGCCGCCCGTACCAAACGCGAGGAAGCCCTTTGCGGTCCAGGCCCCAGCCCCACCGATGACCTTCTCGAGCCCCGCCCAGAGGAAAATGATGCCGATCACGATGCGCCCGATGGCGACCGCTTTCGGATACCAGGTAGGTGATGCAGTCTTGCGCATATCTGCTGCCTCCAGCTTCCGGCGCCGGTCACCACTCGAAGTCGAGCGATAGGGCCCGCGCTCCAACCTGAGTGTGCGCGCGCCAGGAGAAAGGTGGGAATCCTGAGCCGCGCGCTAACTCTTAGTGAACCGCTGTGATTACCACGAGCGGTTGCGGTTAGCGGTTGCGTTCACTCCGAACGAAGAGGAGGGTGCCGATCGAGAGCATGACGACGGTGGTGATGACGATGACAGCAGTTGTCCACGCAGGATCGCCAAGCACTGCTGCATTCGGGTAGCCGTAGTAGGCGCCACGAATCAGGTCGACGGCGTAGCGCAGCGGTGCGATATGACTGACGATGTCGAGGTACCAGGGGAGGTTGCGGATCGGGTTGAACGCGCCGGCCAAGAAGAACTGCGGCAAGAAGATGAACGGGAAGAGGAGGTTCGCCGATCGCTGGTTTGGCAGGAGGCTCACGATGAGGGCGCCAAACGATGCACCGAAGAGGGCGACTAGCACGAGCGCCGGGATGATTGCGAAGACCTGGGCCAGCGTGAGGGGGATCCCCAAGATGATGCCGAAGGCCATAACCGTGAACGCCTGCGGGAAGGCGACGAGCGACTCACCCAGGATCTTTCCGGCGAGGATCGTGCGTCGCCCGATTGGGGCAACGAAGATCTCTTGGCTGAAGTCGTTCTCACGGTCTTCGAGGATTGAGACGAGTCCGAGCGCGGCAGACTGCCACACGCCCTGCGCCAGCTGCCCCGCAAAGATGAAGGGGAGCAGATCGATTCCTGGCGACTGGAAGTTTGATGCGAAGGCGCCGCCGAGCACGCCGATAAAGAGGGCAGGGAAGACGAGGCCGCCGACCAGTCGGATCGGATCGCGCAGGAGCTTCGTGACATCGCGCGCCGCGATCGCGCCCGCGGCGGCAAGCTCCTTACGGATGCCGAAGCGCGTTGATGGCGCGGACTGCATGGCGCTGCTCATCGGCGGAAGCCCCGACGCGGCGCATCATCGAGCGGCGACTCTTCGCGCTCATCTGCGGTTGCCGCAACGATCTTCAAGTACGCGTCTTCCAGGCTTGGGCTCCGCACCTCGAAGCGCGTGAGTGGGGTAACGAGATCACGGAGAAGTGCATGAGCCGGCTCAGCACCCTTCACCTCAACGGCAAAACCAGCGGAGATCGGCTGTGGTGTATGACCGAGGCGCTGGATCTCTGCGCCGAGGGCAACGCGGTCGACCGACTCAAGCTCTACACGGGTGACCCCGGTGCCAACGCGAAGTTCGGCTGGCGTCCCATTCGCCACGATCTTCCCGCGGTCGATGATGCACACCTGGTCGGCGATCTCTACCTCGTCGAGGTAGTGCGTGGTGAGGACCATCGTCGTCCCCTCGCTGCGGCGAATCGCATCGAGGTATCCGGCCACCGAACGTCGTGACTCGGGGTCGAGTCCAACGGTCGGCTCGTCGAGGAAGAGCACCTGTGGCTTGTGAAGCAACGACCGTGCAATCTCGAGCTTGCGTCGCATGCCGCCCGAATACTTCGAGATCTTCTTGAACAGGTCATCGCGGTCAAGCCCGACAAGTGCGCCAAGCTCGATGACGCGGTCGCGGTACTCCTGCGGCATCAGCCCAAACGTTGGGCGGTAGGCATACGCACCATAGAGGGCGGCATGGAAGCGGCAGTTCTCCTCGCCCGTCAGCGCACGGTCGAGCGAGGGCTTCTGGAAGATGATCCCGACGCGGCGGCGGACCTCGGACTGCTCTTTGGCGAGGTCGGCTCCAGCAATCTGCACGCTCCCGGATGTCGCCGCCAGGGTGGTGGTGAGGATGCTGATCGTGGTCGTCTTCCCTGCACCGTTCGGGCCGAGGAGGGCGAAGAGGGATCCCTGCTCCACCGTGAACGAGACACCGTCTACCGCGTTGCGGTCCGAGCCCTTATAGCGCTTGACCAGGTCGCGTACGGCAATTGCGGGGGTGCTACTCATGGCGTGATTCTAGCGTGCAACGAGTAGGCTCGTCCTATGCAAAGTCTGCCGCCGATCCTACGCCTAATCCACCCTCTCCCAACACTGCTCAATGCGGCTGTTGCGGCAGGGTTGACCCTCGTCGCAGGCGGGAGTGGCACGCGAGCGGCACTCGCCGCGCTCACGATGGTCGGAATCCACGCATCGATCGGTGCGCTCAACGACCTCCTCGACGAACGGAGCGACCAGGGACGAACAGAGAAGCCGCTCGCGATGGGGGAGCTGCACCCGCGAACCGTTCGCACGATTATTGCCGTGAGTGCGACGATTGGGTTCGGTGCGGCGAGTCTCCTTGGCACGGATTGTCTGCAGATCGCAGTCGCTGGAGCAACGTTGGGCTACCTCTACGATGCGGGAGTGAAGCGCACCTGGCTCTCGTTCCTTCCGTTTGCACTCGGCGTCGCACTCATTCCGCTCTTTGCATGGAGCGCTGCAGGTGCAGTCATTGCACCAGCAATTTTGCTGCTCAGCCTCGCGGCAATTCCTGGTGGGAGTGCACTTGCGCTTCAAAATGGACTCGCCGACTATCAACTCGACCGAGCTGCCGGCACGCACGGCATCGTTGTGCGCATCGGGCAGCGAACGACGCTGGCCCTTGCCACACTCCTACACGCGATAGCATTCGCATTCGTTCTCTTTGGCACGGCGGCAAGCGCGTTGTCGCTCGCGCTCGGTGCCACACTTGCAGCAGGTGGTTTGATTGTCAGCGCAGGTGGCGAGGCGCATCGTCGCCGACGCGGTTGGGAGTTGAGTGCCTGCGGGCTTGCGCTCTATGCAGCAGGGGTGGCACTCTCCACATCCGCCTGAACGGACGTCATACTAGATGGTGGAATCTGCACCATGGGGGGATAGCTCAGAGGTTAGAGCAGCGGGCTTATATCCCGCCGGTCCCTGGTTCGAATCCAGGTCCCCCTACCAACGCCTCTGTGGCGGTACTAGCGGCGCGCTCGTTTCGGTGCACGAACCTGCACCGCCCGCCTTCGTCGCGGCGCACGGTTGTTCGCTCCAATCACGCTGACCTTGCCGTCTGCCTCGAGGATCGCCAGTTCAATCTGTTGAATGCTGGCGATACCGAAGCGACGCGCGGCGAGCGCAAGGTCATCGGTGCTCATCCCTGCTCGAGCCATGGCGCTCCGCGAGATCCTTCCGTGTCGAACCAACAGGAGCGGCTCGCCTTCAACGCTGCGACGCAACCAGGGGAAGCGTGCCTCTGCAAGATGCAAGAGGCGGGTGAGGATGAGCAGGGTTGCAGCAGCGGCGAACCCACCGACGAGCGAAACATCAGAACCGACCATCGCATTTTGCACCGAGTTGGCAAGCACAAGGAGGAGGACGAGGTCAACGGTTCGCAGCTGTGCTGCCTCGCCGCGGCCGATCAGGCGAATCCCGAGCAGCAAGAAGAGATAGACGGCGCTTGTTCGTATGACGATATCGAGCACGGGTTCCATGAAAGGATCATACTCCCCTTATGGGACGAAAGACTGCGCTTGTCACTGGAGCATCGTCGGGTATCGGCGAGCGAATTGCGATTCGACTGGCGGAGCGCGGCTGGGACCTTGTCCTCGTTGCGCGTCGAACCGATGAGCTCGCGCGTGTTGCCGCACTCGCAACCACCGCCGGATCGGCGTGCGAAACCATCGTCGCAGACCTCTCAACGGCAGCAGGTGTTGCACTCGTTGAGGCGCGCATCGCCGATCATGTGCGCCCACTTGATCTTGTGGTGAACAACGCAGGCTACGGCCGCTTCGGCAAGATCACAGAACTCGACGCCGATGGTGAGACCAA
>CAIPEX010000050.1 GCA_903864185.1 uncultured Chloroflexota bacterium
CCATCCCTCTGAGCCTGCTGGCGTTGTCGTGCACCGCATTGAGCCACTCGCACTCCGCGGCTTTGAGGTAAGTCGTGAAGGCGACGGATTCCGCGTTCGCGGCAAGGCGATCGAGCGCCTCGTTCACCAGACCGACTTTGGGCGCGACGAATCTGCCGAGCGGTTCCAACATGAGCTCTCTCGTCTCGGCATCGAGACGGCACTACGCAAGGCCGGCTGCCGCAGCGGCGATGCCATATGGATCGGGGAGATGCGCCTTGATTGGGAAGACCCAGATGACACAGATGAGTTGCGCGACGCCGCCGATGCTGTTGAAAGCTTAGAGCTAGATCTTGCAGCAGCCGGTGCCGCGAATGGTGAGAGCGAGGGCGACCAGTGACAAAGATTGGCGTGTTAGGTGGAACGTTTGACCCAATCCACGACGGACACCTTGCGCTTGGTCAAGCGGCACACGACATGCTCAAACTGGATGTCGTTCTCTTTGTTCCTGCTGCCCGGCCGCCCCACAAGGTTGGCGACCGCGTCACCGACCCAGAGGTGCGATGCCACATGGTGCAACTTGCAATCGCTGAGAACCCTGCGTTTCAGATGAGTAGGGTGGAGGTAGATCGACCTGGACTCTCATTTACAATTGACACGTTGCGTACACTTAATACGCAATACGCTGAACACGGCTCGCCAGCAGATCTCACCCTGATCCTCTCAGTCGAATCGCTCCTCGGGTTCCATGAGTGGGAAGACCCGATCGGCATCTTGAAACTGGCACGAGTCGTGGCCCTCCCGCGTCCAGGGACTCCCACGCCAGACCGGGCCTGGCTCACTCGCCACTTCTCTGGCCATGAGGATCGTTTCAACTACCTCGACGGCTTCCATCTCTCCCATGCCAGCCGTGAACTCCGCGCCCTTGCCGCCCGCGGGCGTTCCTTGCGCTACCTCGTTCCCGACACGGTGGCCGACTATATCCAGCGCGAAGCGCTCTATCAGGGTCGTCCTGAGCTGATCCTTGAGCGGCCAGTTGAGATCGAGGACGTGCCCGTTGATCCTGCAACGTGAGCACTCGGTTAGGCTGAAGGCGTGACAAAAAAGCAGCAGGCACCGATTGCGCCCCACGACCTCGCTCGGAAGGTCGCGCTTCTTGCTGAAGATAAGAAGGCTGCCGACATCATTGTCCTTGATGTGAGCGGGCTGACAACGGTTGCCGAAGCATTCGTGATCTGCACCGGCGGCTCAGAGCCCCAGCTCGCCGCAATCATTGGCAACATCGTCGATGGGCTAGAGGCCGAAGGAATCACCCCCTCACACCGTCATCGCTCCCCTACGTCGCACTGGATCGTCCTCGATTATGGAAGCGTCATCGTGCATGTATTTACGCCGCCAGAGCGCGCCTACTATCAGCTTGAGCAGCTCTGGGGTGCAGCAAAAGTACTGGTGCGAATTCAGTAACGCCTACGCGACCTGACTGGCGCTCCACCGAGTCAGCGCTGGTGCCCACGAACGATCTCCATCACCTTTTGCGATTGCGTCTAGCTCCACGAGCCCCTCAATCGCCTGCGCGATCTCATCAGACCTCCATCGTCGTGCAGCCTCGGCAAGCTTTCCAGCAGGAAACTCATGCATGTTCAAGCGGCGCGCCACCTGCGATACCGGCAGCCCCTCTTCAATAGTTCCACCGTGGATTTGCGCAAGGTCACGCATTTTTCGATGGAGCGTAGCAACGACCATCGGCCCTGGTTCGCTCACGGCACGAAGAAGATGACGGGAGATCATCGAACCGTTTCGCGCGACGATTGCGTCGGCAAAGGCGAAGAGCGAGCCAATACCTCGATCGGCGACAAGCAGATCAACGGCACGAAGTGGAATCACCCCTGTTGGAATCGCCAGCATTAGCTTATCTAGCTCCACTGCGGCAGTCATGCGCATGCCACTGCGGTCGAGGTCAGGCTCTCGCACCTCGGCACCGATGCGCGTCGCCATCTCGCGTGCAGCATCGACAGCGATCTCACGACCAAGAGACGTTGCCCGCGTGACAATCCACGGAGCCAGCTCTCCTGCTGCTGGAGAGATGCATGGAGCAACTGCTCCGCCCCGATCTTTGACCAGTTCCCCAAGCTCTCCCGGGCCATCGGGTCGAGCTGCGCGAAGGTTCGGGCGTCGTGCGCGCTGATCAACAAGTACGACTGCATTCCCCGGCGCCATCGACCCAAGTGTCTCTGCAAGCCCGCTGCGAAGCTCTTTTGATCGACCGAGCCTTCCGCCCCCCGCGACGATCAGGAGTGCACCGCCGCCGAACAATCCGCCCGTGCTGGCCCGTCGCCGCAGCTCGTTCAGGACGGCGCTCGCGTCTCCTGTACCGCGCCCCTCTGCCTTGAGGCGGATGCGGTCGGGTGCTCCGCCGAGCGCGTCCTCAGCACCCATCTTGGCCGCGAGCGTCGCTACCGCCTCCTCGATCAAGAGGAGGTCGTCACCCCACGCGAGAAGGATCCGTGCGCTTTCCATGCGCGGATCGTAGCGGAGGCGAGCCGGCGGTATAGTTCTGGAAGAGTATGTTGCGAAATCAGGACTATAAAATGCGTCGCAGTCGTGCAGATAGCCAGATAGACTCTGTGGGCCTGAGATGTAGAGCATCTAATTCCCAAGACAACGCGTCTCCAGCGCTGTGCTTCCTGCAGCGGAAGGCGACGGAATTGCATCAAGTTATGCGCTGTAGACTATCGTCCTCGATATGAAAACGAAAGACTTAGCCGCAGCACATGGGATTGATAAGGATTCCTTTGAAGATTGGCTGAAAGAACATCGTGATAGCGATTACAGTGGGGGAACCTTTGGCGGAGTTTCTGTTGATGACGCGAAGGTAGACTCTCTCGTCCTTGAGTATAAGAAATACGAGAAGTCAGAACAGGAGAAAGCTGCGAAAGAAGAGGAAGCCCAGGGCAAGAAAAACGCCGCAGAAAAAGAAGCCGCAGCGGCCAAGCAGCAGGCTCTATCAAGCATATTGATTAGCTCTGGCTTCAACTTCGATGGCTTCACAATCACGAAGTACTCTGGTTATATTTCAGGCGATGGAGCCATTTCGGTGGACAGAGATAATCTTTTTCGCCTGGGAGGGGGATGGGCTGGACGAGAAATAACTGGCGTTGGAGGTGATTTACTTCTGAGCCTTGCGGAGCTCCGGCGAATCGCACTTGCTGAGCTCAAAGAGGCGGCCTACGACCTCGGTTGCAATGCGATCATCGGTGTGGACTTTGATTACCTGACTCTTGACCCGATAACTATCAACAGCCAGGGCCAGCAAATTTTCCAGCCCTACATGTTTGCAGTAACCGCGAATGGGAATGCCGTAGTTATTGAGCGCAAGTAGCAGCCGCCGGGGGTAATCGGGGAATTTATCGGGGCCGCTGGAGCGCAACTGGTCATCTCGTGCGATCCATATTCTCCCGGGGCACGCTTAGGCGTGGTTGTCCGGCTAGTTCGGTTCGTTGAACTTAAGCGCGGTTAGCGAGTGGCACAGACTTTGTAGATCTTCATGCTGTCCCACACGCTCATAGCTAAATCATTCGCAGCCTTTTTTTTGCCCGCTTTTGCAGCAGCAACAGCACGTTCAGCAAGTGCAATAAGACGTCCCGCCTCAACTTTGACCGATGCCCGGGCTTCTTTATTACTTGCAACAACAGCTTGAACTTCTTCAGCCCATTCGCTGTAAACCGTACCGAGCTGGCCTAGGGAGATTCTTCCAAATTCAAATGCCATAGTTCCTTCGTTGGCCAATCGGCTCACTAATGTTGATTTAACAAAGCTGCAAATATTACCGTTGGCAATGGACACCACTGAAGGCGTTGGTGTCGGCACGATACTCATAGCAGGAGTGGGACTCGCTGTCGGCAGGACAGATACTGGGTTTCTGCTGCGCAGTTGTACGTTGACTTTTTCGCAGGCACTTTCGCTTACAATTGTGTAATTATCATCATAGAATTGCGCATCGTCCCATGCAAATGCTAATCGGTATTCGGGGAATGTACCAGTAAACCCAAAAGCTGTGCCGCTGAACAATGTCGTCCCAACAGATTCTCCAGGCGCTCGTGCATATACGGCAAGGAGACACAGCTCATTTGAGTGAGTGATGCTGAACTCCACGCTATACGCACCGTCGAGATAGAACGGCCCAGATGACGCGCTACCTGCAGTGAGTGTTACGTTTACAGTTGACTTGGGGCTGAGCGATGGGGTGGAAGACTGAGTATTTGCGCCAGAAGTTCCACATGCGTATCCAACCATCGAAACCGATAGCAGAATTAGACCTAGCAACGCCCGACGGATACGCTTCACTCTCCAACCCTCCACTCTGCTTCCCTCTTAACTCTGCCTGAAAGCAGCGCTAACTAGATGCTTTCCCTGTCAATCAGCCCTTCAGGGCCTTCTCCCAGGTTTACCGACAGGGTAGGCGGCAGGATTGGCCGCCATGCGCTTCTGATAGTCGGCAATGATGCGCTTTGCAGGCCCCTCAGCAACGATCTCTCCCTTGCGGAGCTCGATCGCTCGGCTGCAGAACTCGGCCGCAGACTCGAGGTCGTGCGTCACGTAGACAATCGCGCGAGCCTTCTTCATCATCGACACGATCCTGTCTCTCGACTTATCACGGAAGGAGGCGTCTCCCGTTGAGAGCACCTCGTCGAGGAGGAGCACGTCTGGCTCGACCGAGGTGGCGATGCTGAAGCCAAGCCGTGCCCGCATGCCAGAGCTATACGTCCGGGCCTCTGCTCGGGCGAACTTTCCAAGGTCGGCAAATTCAAGGATCCCGTTAACCTTCTTTCGCATGGTTGCCCCGGGAATGCCAAGGAATGCACCAACGAGCATCACGTTGTCTTCTGCGTTGAGCTCATCTTCGAGTCCTGCGCCAAGGTGGAGCAGGGTGGCGATATCTCCACGAACCTCAATCTTTCCCTCTGTGACGGGAATGATTCCAGCCAATGTCTGGAGCAGCGTACTTTTCCCTGCGCCGTTCGGGCCAATGACCGCAACGGACTCACCTGCTTCGACGGTGAGATTGATATTGCGAAGCGCCCAAAATTTTCGCTCGTTCTCGACCTTTTCACGCGTTGCACGGTAGATCGTTTTACGGATGGAACGCTTGCGCGACAGGTGGAGATCATACTGAACCCCAACGCCACGAAGAAGGATTGGCGGGTTGCTCATCTAGAGAACCTTCACGAAACTCAGTGCCATGCGGCGGAAGATGTGAATGGACACGAAGGTGAAAAGAATTGAAATGACAGACAAGGCAAGGAGCGGCACAAGGTCGGGTGCCCGGCCTTCGAACAAGACGTCACGGTAACCAGTGAAGATCCATGTGAATGGATTGAGCGAAACAACGAAATCAAGGGGAGGGTGGTTCTTAACCATATTCCGCATCGTTTCAATGCTGTACAGCGATGGCGAAAGGTAGAACCAGAGTCTCAGCACGTGCGTCAAGGAGTTTCCGATGTCACGATAAAACACATTGATGGCACTTAAGATTATTGCAAAAGGAATTGTGACGAGAAGCTGCACGATGATGATGAGTGGCAAGGCAAAGACCCAAGCAGTGAGGTGGCCCGGGTAGAAAATGTAGAGCACGAAGAGCGGGATTAACCCGACACAGAATTCGAAGACACTCTCGACAACGTTTGCGATCGGGAGGGTGATCTGCGGAAAGGCAATCTGCCGAAGCACCTTGTCGTGCTTGCGAATCGACTCAGAAGCTGTGCCGAGCGCTGAGCTGAACCACTTCCAAGGGAGGAGGGCGACGAAAATGAAGAGGGGGAAGTCTGGCTGGCTGCGCTGCCGGATGAAGGTCACCAAGACCGTGTAGACAAGCATCTGCAGTGCCGGGTCAAGGATCCACCAAACATGGCCAAGAACCGAGTCGGCGCCCCGACGGCGGATAGCCGTCAGCGTGAGCCGCATGATGAGCTCGCGACGCCCCCAGACCGACTCCAGCGTCTCGACGATCGTTCCGAAGGTGCCGCGCGGGGGGCGGCCGACCGTAAGTTGGTGGGTGCGACTTGCCATAGTTTGGCGAGGATAGCACCCGCCCCTCTATACTCCCAGCAACGCGAAATAGTGAGGTGCAAGGTGAACCCAATAGCCCGACTCCGCAGCCGTCTTGCAGCGCGATACGCCGCTGCCGATAAGGCAGTGCTCACGAACTACAGCTTTGTGGTGGCGATCGCACTTTCAGCGGTGCTTCTTGTCGGGGTCGTGGGCTACAGCTGGTGGAACGATAACCTCGCCCCCGCGGTAGAGGTCAATGCCCAAGTAATCAATAAGAGCGAGGCGCTTGCACGCGCTCAGGTTGCCGCTATTCGCCTGAGCGTCCAAGGTGCACGAATCCAAGCGCGCGTTGCCGCCGGCACCCTCTCCTCCGACCAAGGGAATGCGCTCCTTCAAGGACTCTCGAGTAAGACGGACTCGATCACGACCGATGTAACCACGAGCATGATTAACAGCCTTTTGGTGCGCGACCTTGCTGCAAGCAAGGGGGTTCAACTCGATCAAGCTGCTGCAGATGCAGCATGGGCCGCAGAGTCGACACTGCCAGAGTTGCGCCTCCTTCGTCGAATCTCTATCAATATCGCTCTCGATAAGGGAACGGGGAAAGTGTCCGACGCAACAGTTGCAGCAGCCCAGAAACGTGTTGATGCTATTGTCGCCGAGCTTGCCGCAGGTGGAGACTTTTCGACAATCGCAAAGAGGGAGTCGCAAGATAGCTATGCCGCCGATGGTGGTCTTGTTCGATGGAGTACGCGCGCAGAAGATCCAACGAGTGATCCCGCGTTTGCCGCTGCATGGGATATCGCCACTGAGGGAGATACCACCGACGCGATCAAGCACACGACGACACAGTTCATCATCATTA
Organism: uncultured Chloroflexota bacterium; assembly: GCA_903864185.1. GTDB lineage: Bacteria > Chloroflexota > Limnocylindria > Limnocylindrales > Limnocylindraceae > Limnocylindrus. Next base: position 6,893 of record CAIPEX010000050.1, read on the forward strand.
AGGTAGAAAAGATCCGCGCCGCCTCTGCAGACCCAGATTTTGATAAGACCCTCAGCGATGCGGGAATCGACGCGTCGGTCTTTAAGCGCGTGTGCGCCGAAGAGGTGCTCTACTCGCAGCTGAAAGATGTAGTGACCGCCGAGCTGCTCACCGACCCAGTGACACAGCGTGATGTGAGCTACATGTCGATCTCAACCGACCAGGGCGGCGATGTTCCAGAGGTGCACGTTCGCCACATTCTCTTCAGCCCAGACGATGATCCAAACGCCGCTGCGGCGCTCGACCCAGCAGACCCAGCATGGGCAGTGGCGGAGGCAGAGGCGAAGGCCGCAATGACTGCTCTGGAAGGCGGAGCAAAGTTTGCAAAGCTGGCCGCCACGAGTGACGACACCGGCTCGGCAAAAACTGGCGGTCTTCTCCCCTGGACAGCCAAAGGAAGCTATGTGAAGCCGTTCGACGACGCCGTATGGGCCGATGGCCTGACGCCCGGTCAGCTGCTCGGACCGATTAAGACCGACTACGGCTGGCACATCATTCGCTTTGAAGGGCGACGTGACTCACTGCGCGATCAACTACAAGCGCTC
>CAIPEX010000051.1 GCA_903864185.1 uncultured Chloroflexota bacterium
ATCCAGTGCCCTGCGCGCTCTTGCCGTTGGCGCCCTCTTCACCGCAAATGCGTCAACCTACTTTGCAAGTCTCACCTGGATCGACGCCTCGCTCGCCGGGCTGATGACCTACTCCTACCCGGCGATCGTTGCCGTCCTCTCAATCTTCTTCGCGCACGCACCCTCTGGCTGGCGCCCATGGGCAGCCCTCGCGATCGCCACGACGGGTGTGGTGCTCGGTGTTGGCGGAATCTCCGCTGGGCGTGAGCCAGCGCTGATCGGCCTGGTGCTTGGTGTTGCATCACCAATCATCTACAGCTGCTACATCATCCTGGCGGCGCGCATGGGCGGCGAATCAAAGCGCGGCACCGGCGCAAAAGGCGGCGGCGGGCTCTCGCCACTTGTTGCGGTACCCCTCGGGCTGATCGGCACCTCGCTCGGCGTGTTTGCCGTGCGCATCATGCTCGGCCGCGTGCTCTTGCCGCTCCCGATCCCCGACCTCGCGCTCATCCCCGTGCTGGGCGTCGCAACGATTGCCGGCATCCTGCCGATCGGTGCCTTCTACATCGGCGCGCAACGGCTCGGCGCAGCGCGCGCTGCGATCGTTAGTACGGTCGAGCCGGTCTACACGATCATTGCCGCGAGCATCATCTTTAGCGAGCGTTTAACCCTCATTCAGCTGCTCGGCGGCGTGCTGATCCTCGGCGCAGTTCTTGTGGCGGAATGGGATGCGTTGCGTCCGCCGCGCGCTGCGCGAGCGAAGGGGCGGAGAGAGAGCTAGGCGAGCACCACGTGGCAGGCGCGGCAACGCGCCTCATACGTGTCGTCGGCACCCATGCCGCCGATCACGATCAACTCATCGTTTGCCGAAGCAGGCGCACCATTGCGCAGTCGTTGTGTGCGTGTCGCCTCACTCCCGCAGATCACGCAGATTGCCGAAAGCTTTGTCACCTTGTCGGCGCGCGCGAGCAGCTCCGGAATCGTTGCAAACGGTCGACCCGCAAAGTCCTGATCGAGGCCACTGACAATCACCGTGCGAGGTGCCGCAAGGATCTGCTCAAGCACGTCGGGCAGATCTGGACCAAAGAACTGTGCCTCTTCAATCGCCACGGCATCTGGATCGCGTCGCGCCACCTCGGCGAGTATCCCTGCCGCATCCGCCGCCACCACACTTGGGAATCGTGTTCCGGTTCGGCTCACCACCTCGCCTGGGACAACGCGCGTATCCCGGGCGGGCGTAATCAGGAGGACGCTCTGCCCCGCAATCTGTCGTCGCGTGAGCAGGCGCACGACCTCAGCAGTCTTGCCGCTGCTCATGCAGCCAGCAATCACGTGGAGCCAGGGGATCCGCTTTGCAGCCATCATTGGCGCGATCCTAGCAGGGCTGTCACCGATACTGCTGCGCTATGCCCCTCGTGCGACGCTCCTCTCCCGCAGATGCCGCCGCCAAGGAGGGTCCATGGAGATTCGGCGCAAGCGAGGAGCCGTCGTAGCGCGGCACCTGCGTGCAGTGGGCAGCGTTGCGCTGCTCCTCATCGTTGGAGCAACAGTAGGGCGAACGAGCGCAGCATTTACCGACGTAGCTGCCGTTGCTGCGGCGGCCGCAGCAGGTGTCGTCGAACTTGACGCCGGTGGAACCAGTCAGCTGACCTTCTCAGGCGCCGACCTCTCAGCGATCGGCCCTGGAGCAACGCTGACCCAGAGCGTCACCATTGTGAATCGATCTACTGTGACAAACCCAAGCGACATGACGGACATTGCCCTCTGGGCAGATTTAGGAACGACAAGCCTTCAGTCCGGCGAGCTCGCCTCCGCACTGCAAGTACGAATCACGCGCGCGGTTGGCAGCCAGCCATCGAGCACGCTGTACGACGGGAGCCTCGCGGCGCTCGCCACCAACGCCTCATTCGCTGTGCCGATTGGCTCGCTCTGGCGATCAAGGAACGGCACAGCGACTACGGGGAGCAGTGCAACGCAGGCAACGTACACGGTGGTGATCTCTCTTCCAACTTCAGCAACAGACGGGGCAGGATCATCGGCACGATTCTCATTCATCTTTGAGGCGCGCAACGTCACCTCGTAGCACAGGAGTATGAAGGTCGTGCGTTACGTGTTCCTCGTACCCCTCACGATTGCCATAGCGGGATTTTCTGGGTTACGCCTGCTCGTCGTTGATGGAGGCTCGATGGCGCCGTTGATCCAACAGGGAGATCTTGTGATCACATCGAGCCTCGGCGCAACCGATGTCGGGCCAGGCGGAATCATCCTTGCGCATCGGTATGGCGGAGCTCCAGGAGAACTCCTCTTGCACCGTGTTGTCGAGCGCGGTGCGGGCTGGCGCATTACGAAGGGTGACGCGAACCAGAGCAGTGATGCCGGAAGGGTGGCAGATTCTGCAGTTGCAGGGCGCCTACTCGCCATCATTCCGCTGAGATCTTTTGCCGCGCTGAGCTCCGTTGCTGCAGCATTCGCCGGACATGAGCACATTGGCGTCAGCATCTCTTCCGCTGCTGGCGCCACGGTGACCGTGGAGTCTGTTGCGCTCAGCGGTGCAGACGCGACGGGGCGCATCTTGCCGGGGGGGAGTGCAACCTGGCGCGTACTGCTCACGCCGTGTCGGCCCACCATTGGCTCGTGTCCGCTGGCGCAGCAACTGCGAATCGACGCATCGGGGTTTTCGCCTCTAATGGGAGGTTCGGTGAGTGCGCTTGCCAGGGCACTGCGAATTACGACGCGATGCCAAGATACAAGCACTCCAGATGCAGTCTGGGTTGACTCCACAGATATCTTCACGGCCGACTGGTTAGCCACGAATGCTGCAACTGGCCTCCTCGCAACAACCAGTTCGCCTCTCCGCTGTGACATCCAAGTTGCCGTTCTCGGCTCAGTTCCTGCGCAGGGGCTCACGATCACCCTCCCACTGCTCTGGGGGCCGTGATGTCGAATCGATCGCGACCATCAGTCCACGCGTGCGCCCTCCTCCTCGTTGTTGCACTCACGACCGCCGGCGCACGCTGGGCACCGCCACTCAGCACAGAGATTGCTGCCGGAACATGGTCTGCTCCAGGTGGTGTCAACGCGGGACTTGCGCTCTGGTATGACGCAAGTGAAGCAGCAACCATCGCGTTGCGACCGCGCATCAAGTTCTGGTTCGACAAGTCTGGCACGGCACGCGATTTTCGTGCAACAGGTACACAATTTCAGCCGTATGCAACGGTGCTGTTCGCTAAGCCGATGATCTACTTCGCGAACATGGCGATGAAGATCCCGATCGCCATCCCGGTTGAGCCGATGACCCTCATGGCAGTTATGAGAATGGCAACGCAGACCAGTGCGTATCCATTAATTGGAAGCACTACGAATGCAACAGGGATTTCTATTGATGCTGGCCGCTTAAGAATTTATGTGAATGGGAGTAGTTATTTCTCGACATCGCTTGGGAACGTGGTGGGGAATCACATCATTACGGTACGAACCGCACTTGCCGGCGCGGATTATGCCTCACTCGATGGTGGGGTTGAGTATTCAGTGAATGCAGCGCCAACAGCGCCAATGGACCAGATCATGGGAATCTATGCCTCAACCGGCGATGTTCGTCTTGCTGGTGCCGTCATGGAGCTCGTCGTCTGGGACCGTGCCCTCACAGCCGCTGAACGACTGGCGGCACGCCGTGCGATCGCCGCGAAGTGGGGGATTACCGTGCCGTGAGCCCTGCCGCTGCGGCAGCATCAAGCAACCACGTTGCCTGGTCGAGCAGTGCGGCCCGCGCAGGTGCCTCTGCGACGGCGCCATCGGCGTTGAAGATCTTGGCGACAACTGCGGCCTTCGCGGCCCCAGTCGCGACCGCACACACGGCACGCGCCGGAGCCAAGATGCCAAGCGAGAACGAGAGGCGCGGAAGGTGTGGCGTGATATGCGTCGGCGCATCTACCGCTGCGGTAAGTGGCGCAGCGCTGTCCGCAAGTGGCGAGTGGGGGAAGACGCTCAGGCAGTGGCCATCTGTGCCGACGCCGATAAGGACGAGGTCAAAGATCGGGGCGCCACCCGCTGTGCAGTCCGTCACCTCGCCCTGGGCCTCCGTGAGATAGCTGCGTGCAGCAGCGCGTGCATCTGGGTTCTCCGTTGCCCAAGAGTGCACGATGGGAGTTGCTGGCAGTAGCGCGAGACCAGCGCTGCTTGTGGCAAGCAGGATCGCGTCTACCGCGACGAGATTAGAGTCGGCACTCGTGCGCGGCACCCGACGATCGTCACCAAGCCAGAGGTGCGTGGCACCCCACGGCATGTGACCTACACGTGATGGCTCGCGGAGTGCGCGGTAGAGTGCGCCTGGCGTTGAGCCGCCCGTTGTGCAGAAGTCGAAGCGTCCACGTGCAGCTACGGCGGCGGTTGCATGCTCGATCACGATGTCTGCAAGCGCTGCAGCAGCCGCTTCTGCATCGAGGAACTGCAAGATGCGCGGCATCAGCCGATCAGTTCCAGCGCGGCGCGAAGCATTGCCGGCGAGAGTGGGTCGACCTCGCCAACCTCAAGCGAGTGGCTCAGGAGTGATGCCTCCGTTGCGCGCACGGCACGCAGCGACCGCTCGCGAACAAGCGTGCCATTGACATGTGCACGCATATGGATTGCACCACCATCGGCGCGCACCTCAAGGTCGAGCTGTTGGTCTCGGCGCTCTGCGGCGATGCGTAGAGACAGGGTCGTTCCAGGAAGTCGCTCAGACGACACCGCTTGAAGGTGGATCGGAATCGTTCGCGCACTCCCCTTCACGCGAATTATTGCCCCCCATCCATCCGGCTCCGGATGCAGCGGTGTCTCAACGGTGGCACCGAGACGCGAGGTGAGCCAGGCCGCGTGGTACATCGGCTTCACGATATTTACTGGACCACGGCCGCTCGCAGCACCGGCGTAGGTGGCGGTAATAGCGGTAAGCGCATTCAAAAACGGAGCAATGGCTGGTTCGTCGAACGCCATCGCGACCGCATCTCTCCAGCGGCCCTGTCGGATCAGCGAAAAGTCGGAGAGTGCAGTCCCCGTGCGAGCGGTCGCCGCACTCAGCGCACGCAAGGTCTCAAGCCCGCTTCCGATTTGTGTAGAGCCATCGATGATGATGCGGTCGATGCTGCGCAACATCTCATGCAAATCTCCACTCGTCGCATCGATCGGGGCGTCCCACCAGAGGAGCGTTGGAAGGTCGTGGAGTGAGAGCGGTGCAATCACGCTCGAGAGGTGGCTAACGATCGCCCCGCCGACATCGATGCGCAAGAGCTCGGTGCAGGCCGTCGTGCCATCACCGCGAGGCTGGGCCGCGCAAAACACAGCAAGGTGGGCCGAGAATGTTGCCGGCCCCTCCGGGTCACGAGGAATAATGAAAAGTGTTCGCGACGGGTTTCGCGAGAGTGTCTCGAGTGTTGCTGCGGCATGGAGTCCGCGCTCTTCGCCCTTTGCAACCACGACGAGGTTCATGACTCCAGTGCGAACTGCGCTCGTATCGGTAGTGACGGTGAGTGCACGGCGTGCGTCAGTGCTCGACCAGAGTCGTGCAAGCAGCGCATCTGCCTCGTCGACAGAATGGGCAGTTGAGTTCCAGCGAGACGTTGGGCGCATTGCCTGAGAGAGTGGCATTCGGCTAGAGCCGGCGCCAGCGGCGCCCCTCGCGCGTCAGCAGCTGATCAGCCGCATCTGGCCCCCAGGTGCCTGCCGCATAGTTTGGAAATTCTGGCTCGCTCCCGTTCACCCATGCGTCCATGATCGGATCGACGATCCCCCAGGCGGCCTCTACCTCGTCGGCACGAGTGAAGAGCGATGCATCACCGAGGAGTGCGTCGAGGATGAGCGTCTCATACGCATCGGGGCTATCGACGGTGAACGTGGAGCCGTAGGCAAAGTCCATGTTCACCGGACGAACGTCCACGCCCAATCCAGGCACCTTGGCTGCAAAGCGCAGCAAGATCCCTTCGTCTGGTTGGATGCGAATGACCAAGAGGTTCGGTTCAGGCTCATCTCCGACCTGGTTGAAGAGTCGCTGCGGCACGTTCTTAAACTGGATTGCGATCTCGGTTGCGCGCTTCGGGAGGCGCTTCCCCGCGCGTAGGTAGAACGGGACGCCCGACCAGCGCCAGTCATCAATCTCCAAACGCGCTGCCACAAACGTCTCGGTCTCTGAGGCGGCGTCAACCGTTGCCTCGCTCCGGTAGCCTGCCGACTCTTGCGCGCCGACCCAGCCCGGGCCGTACTGGCCGCGCACGACAGAGTCGGAGATGCGTTCTGCGCTGAGCGGCTTTACCGCGCGGAGAATCTTGACCTTCTCGTCGCGGAGCGCTTCAGCGTCGAGGGTCGAAGGTGGCTCCATCGCAACGAGTGTGAGCAACTGAAGCAGGTGGTTTTGGAGAATATCGCGCAGTGCGCCTGTCTCTTCGTAGAAGGCACCGCGAGACTCCACACCTATTGACTCAGCGACGGTGATTTGCACATGGTCGATATAGACGTTGCTCCAGAGTGGCTCAAAGATCAGGTTGCCAAATCGGAAGATCAAGATGTTGCGCACTGTCTCCTTGCCGAGGTAGTGATCGATGCGGTAGACCTGGCTTTCGCGGAAGACCTTGCCAACCTCGCGGTTCAGGCGAACGGCTGAGTCGAGGTCGTGACCGAACGGCTTCTCAATGACAACACGTCTCCATCCGCTGTCTGCTGTTTCGTGGTCAAGCCCAGCAGCTCCAAGGCCGCGGATAATCTCAGGAAACGACGAGGCGGGCGTCGCAAGGTAGTAGAGGCGGTTGCCTGAAGTTCCACCGGTGGCATCGATCTCTTTCAGGCGATCCGCGAGGCGCGCATACGAAGCCGCGTCATCAAACGCCCCCTTGACGTAGCTGATCCGCTCGGCAAACGCGTCCCATCTCTCCTCGTTGATCGGCTGGGTTCGCGCGTGGAGCTCGAGCGAGGCGCGTAGGTCGGATCGCATCTGCTCGTCGCTGAGCTCGCGGCGACCAAAACAGACCAGCGCAAAGTGCTCAGGCATGAGGCCGCCCGCCCAGAGGTGGTAGATCGCTGGAACAACCTTGCGGTGCGCGAGGTCGCCCGTTGCGCCAAAGAGCACCACGGTGTGCGGGTCGGGAACCTTATCGATGCGCAGCCCAGCTCGGAGGGGGTTCTTTCCACCCTTTCGCACAGGTGCCTTTTTCGTCGCGCGCCCCATGCGCAGATCGCGAATTGCGCCTCGCGCAGCGCCCCCCTTCGGGCTCGTCACTCGGGCTTTACCGCGTGGCCACCGAACTGGTTGCGCAGCGCAGCGAGCACCTTTGCCGAATACGAATCGTCTTGGCGTGAGCGGAATCGCGTGAGCAGCGAGAGGGTGATCAGCGGCGCAGGAACATCGAGGTCGATCGCCTCTTGCACCGTCCAGCGTCCCTCACCAGAATCCGCAACCCAACCCTTGATCCCCTTGAGGTCGCTCCCCTCGGCGCGGAAGGCGCGTCCAGCGAGCTCGAGTAGCCAGCTGCGAACAACAGACCCTTGCATCCAGAGGTCGCTCACCTTCGCAAGGTCGAGCTCGTAGCGCGACTTCGCGAGAATCTCAAAGCCTTCGGCATACGACTGCATCATTCCGTACTCAATGCCGTTGTGCACCATCTTGACGTAGTGGCCAGCACCAGAACCGCCGCAGTGCATGTAGCCATCTTTCGGCGCGAGCGTGTGGAAGATTGGCTCCATTGCAGTTACTGGCGCGACGTCGCCGCCGACCATCATGCAGTAGCCGTTCTCAAGGCCCCAGACGCCACCAGAGGTCCCGGCATCGATGAAGTGAATTCCATGACCGGCAAGTTTTTCGTGGCGGCGGATCGTGTCGTGGAAGTTGGAGTTGCCGCCATCGATGACCGTGTCGCCCTTTGCAAGGAGGGGGATCAACTCGTCAATCATCGCTTCGGTTGCATCGCCGCTGGGCACCATCACCCACACGCGGCGCGGAGTCTCGAGCTTGCCGACGAGCTCCTGCACGGTGTACGTTGGAACCGCACCCTCTTTTGCAATCTCGTCGGTCTTTTCGCGTGAGCGATTCCAGATCACGACCTCATGCTTATTGCGCACGAGGCGCTTCACCATGTTTGCGCCCAT
>CAIPEX010000052.1 GCA_903864185.1 uncultured Chloroflexota bacterium
CTCCCAGTTCGACCGGCTTGGGCCGGCGCCTGGGGCACGACGCAACGCAGGACGCCACAGCGTGGCGCTGGTCCGCGTCGGACCCGTCCGCATCGCCATATCAGCGTTGGCACCGTTCCGGCCCCCGGGTTGGGGGATCCGTTGGTTGCCGCACCTTCGTCGAGCTGAATCTCTCCGGTGCTCTCGATGCGCGTCACCATTTGGGTGACCTGGTTAGTTTAGCAGGGTGGTTGTGCCAACGGTGTGGCACGTTGCGTTATTGCAGAGACGGCCTAGTACTTGAGCAGAGTCATAACGGCGCCTGTGCGATTAAACATTAATAAGCCGATTGGGAGGCCGATAATTGAAACGCAAAGAAACCAAGCTACTCCTAGGTACACCCCACCCAACCACCAGCCAACAAGTACGAACCAGAGAGCGCGGGCCAAAAGTGATAGCTGAGGAACCTTGCCACCGCTTATATATGTGACACCATCTTTTACTTCGACGGAAGTCTCCCTCGTTCTACTCCTCAGAGTGATGATTGCAGGAAGACGATTAAAGATTGCAAACCCGATTGGGAGGCCAATTACTGTCACGCATGCTAAGTAGGCGACCAGGATAGCAAGTCCGCTTAGCCACCATCCAATAAAGATGAACCAAACTGCCCGTACCAGCATGCTTGTTCCACCACTACGTTCATTAACGATCACTATCGTCGGGCCGTTATGAGTCGTCGTGCGCTTTGCCAATGGGCCTCCGAAGGGCAGCGTTGCCTATGCCTGATTCCATCGCTGTGGCACTCAACTGAGCAGAAGGTGATGCTAACAGAATAAGAATAAAGTTCATATTTTTAAGAGTGCGTCTTGCTCTAAAACGGAGTGCGCCACCAAATGCGCCCGTTCTCGTGCTGTACGCTCCGCCCATGAGTACTCAGCGCAACGGGGTGCGGATGGTCGTGGCGGTGGCGGCGGGGGCGCTGCTGCTGAGCGAGGGGGTGGCGGCGATCGTGCCAGGGGCGCTCTCCCTGAGTGGGGCGGCGGGGGCTGCGGTCGTGGCGCTGCAGCCGCCTGGGGCGAAGGAGCTCGTCACGAGCCTCTTCGGCACGGCATCCAAGGGGGTGCTCCAGCTGCTTGCCGCGGGGGTCGGGCTCGGGCTCGTGGGGCTGCTCGCACGCTGGCGCCCGCGCGCGGTGCAGCCGGCTGCCTGGGTGACGGGCTTCCTGTTAACCGGGTCGGCGATCTTCTGGGGTGGGGTGCCGGGGATCTGGGCGATCGCCGCGGTTGCCGTGCCCGCCTTCTTGGCCGGGCGCATCCTCGAGATGCAGGAGGCGCGCGACGAGGGCGATCGGCGCGCCTTCCTTTTCGCCACGGGCGGGATGGCGATCGCGGGCGGGCTGGCGCTGCTCGTCGGGCGCACGCCACTGCGCCAACTCTTCGGCCTCGATGCGCGCGGCTCGAGCGAGCTCCCCGACGCAGAGATCAGCGCGCCACCACCAACCGGTGCGCAGTCGTTTGATATTGCAGGGATCTCGCCGATCATCACGCCGGTTGAATCGTTCTATCGCATCGACACCTCGCTCTCGCCACCGGCGATCGATGCGACACGCTGGTCGATGCGCATCGACGGGATGGTCGAGCGACCGCTCGAGTTGACGTACGACGATCTGCGCGCAGAGCCGCAGATCGAGATCTACTCGACGATGGCCTGCATCTCCAACGAGGTCGGTGGTGATCTCGTTGGCACGGCGAAGTGGAGTGGTGTCTCGTTGCAGTCGCTCCTCGCGCGCGCCGGTGTGCAGGCGGGCGCGACACAACTCTTTAGTCGCTCGGTCGACGGATGGAGTGCCGGCTTCCCGCTTGCGTGGGCGCTCGCGCCAGAGCGGCAACCACTCGTTGCGATCGGCATGAACGACGAGCCGCTCACGCGCGATCACGGATTCCCCGCGCGACTCGTCGTGCCAGGCCTCTTCGGCTACGTGAGCGCCACGAAGTGGCTCGACAGCATCATCGTGAATCGCTTCGAAGATGCGACCCCGTACTGGCTCGAGCTCGGCTGGGTTGCCGACGGAACGATGGAGACGCAGGCGCGCATCGAGGTGCCGCGCTACGGGTCGCGCCTCGCCGCCGGCCCGGTGCAGGTCGCCGGTACCGCCTGGGCGCCCGACCGCGGGGTGCGGGCGGTGGAGATCTCGATCGATGGTGGCCCCTGGTCGCCAACCGACCTGAGCCTCCCCCTCTCCAGTGCCACCTGGGTGCAGTGGCGGGCCACCTGGCAGGCCACCCCTGGGGAGCACGAGATCCGTGTGCGGACGACCGACGGCTTCGGCGCGGTGCAGCCAACCAGCCCCGCCGACGGCCGCTACGAGGGGCTCCTCGGCGCCTACCGGGGCCACCACACGATTACGGTCACCGTTGCGGGGTAGTTACTGAGCGGCATTCATTTTTTTTCTCGCCTACCCTATCCCCCTTATGCAGATTGATATCGCGGCAATCCGCGCCTCGCTCCACCTCTGGTATCTCTTCCTGCCCGTTGGGCTTGCACTCTTCGCCGTTGCCGCCCTGCCGCGCTTCACGCGACTCCCGAGCAGTTCGCTCTGGTCGCGCTTCGCGCTCGGATTCTTCTTGATGGCGCAGCTCTCGGCGATCGGACTCGCAAACGCCCCGTATGTGTCCGTGCCGCTCGGCGGTGAGGTGCTGCGACTCATCCCCATCGTGCAGTTTGATCCGTCACTCTTGCAAACCTCCTGGCTCCCCGACCAGTTCCTCCTCGGATGGCTCGATCTCCTGGTTGCCGCCTTCGCGTTTCCGGATCGCATGCGCAACGCGGTGATTGCGACGGTCGTCTTCGCTGGGTTTGGCCTCGAGTTGAACCAGGCGGGCGTTAACGCATCGGGGATCATGCCGCAGTACCGTATCGACATTCACGATGTGCTTGCGCGATCTGCCGGCGCGCTCGTCGCGGCCTTCCTCTTGATTCGCGCGCGACGCATCCTCAACAACCGCGCCGTCGACGCGCGACGCAAGCCATCACTCGCCACGCATGCAGCAACGCAGGCGCCGAGCAGCGTGTTGATGATTCGCCCCGCGGGATTCAGCCCGAACCCTGAGACCGCGGTCGACAACAGCTTCCAGGGGGCGGCGGTGAGCGACCCAGAGGAGCGACGCCAGGTCGCGGTCGCCGGGGCGATCGAGGCGGCGGTCGTCGCAACGGCGCTGCGCGGGGCCGGGGTCGAAGTGATCATGTATGACGACCGCCCGGGCATCGACACCCCCGACTCGGTCTTCCCGAATAACTGGATCTCCACCCATGACGACGGGCGCATCGTCCTCTACCCGATGGCAACGCCGAGCCGGCGCCGTGAGCGCCGGATGGACGTCGTCGAGGGGCTGGGCGAGCGCTTTGCGGTGGGGCAGCTCCTCGACCTCTCCCCCCTCGAAACCGAGGGGCGCTACCTCGAAGGGACGGGCGCCCTCGTCCTCGATCACATCCATCGCATTGTCTATATGGTGCGATCCGGGCGGGCGAACGAGGCGGCCCTCGACCAGTGGTGCGACGCCATGGGCTACACGGCCGAGGTCTTCGACGCCGTCGACCAGGGGGGGCGCCCGATTTACCACACGAACGTGCTCCTCTCGATCGGCACGGAGTTCGTGGTCGCCGGGCTCGACTCGATCCCCAACCCCGACGATCGAGCACGAATCGGGGCACGCCTGGCCGAGACGGGGCGGGAGATCGTGGCGATCGACCCCCACCAGGTGGCCGAGTTCGCGGGCAATGGGCTCGAGCTGACCGGCCGCCAGGGGCGGATCTTCGCCCTCTCGACCCGCGCCGCTGCTGCACTCCGCCCCGACCAGATCGCCACGATCGAGCACTCCGCCCGCATCGTCGCTGTCGCTATTCCCACCATCGAGCGGTCGGGCGGCTCGCTGCGCTGCATGCTCGCAGGGATCCATCTCCCGCCGCGCCGCACCCCCGCCGTCTAGCATCGCGCCGCGCCGCTTCACAAACGGGCGCAAGTCTGGCACCCTATACGTATCGGGGTCCAAAGTGCCCCGGGAGTTGTAATGAGGTGAACACCATGGCTGTTGCCAAGAAGAAGAAGGCTGTCAAGAAGGCAGCTCCAAAGAAGGCCGCGAAGAAGGCCGTCAAGAAGAAGGCTGTCAAGAAGGCTGCTCCTAAGAAGGCTGCCAAGAAGAAGGCCGTCAAGAAGAAGGCCGTCAAGAAGGCTGCTCCTAAGAAGGCTGCCAAGAAGAAGTCTTCGAAGAAGTCTTCGAAGAAGTCTGCTGCACCTGCTGCTGCAAGCGGCTGGAGCATTTTCGGAAAGTAAGCCCCGACACAGATCGCGCACTGCGCGAACTGTGGAGTAGCTAACGAAGAACCCCGTCCCTCTGGGACGGGGTTCTTCTTTTTCTAACGAGGCGTATGGCTTAGCGCACGCGCCGGCGCGCCGATCCATCGACCTGGCGCGTGGTTCGCATGTTCATCATCATGTGGTGCGAGTTCTTTCGGAATCGCTCCACCTGCTCCATGCCCCACTCCTCTGCCTCGCGCTGGAGATCGACAACTAGCTTGAGGAGTGTGCGATCACTCCCCGCATAGAGGGCGATGCGATTGGCAATGCGCACCATCTCATCGTGCGCACGATCAAACTCACCGCGACGGTTCAGATCGATGGCATGCTCGCGCGCCCGACCGGCATAGAGCTGGGCGACAACATGGTCGACCTCTCTGTTACGAGGTTGGACGTCGTTCGCCGCCGTGTCGGCAAAGGTCCAGGTGAAGGCCTGGTGCTCGAGCACCTGCTCACCGCCCGCCGCCCGCCCGTGCAGCTCGGCGGCCAG
>CAIPEX010000053.1 GCA_903864185.1 uncultured Chloroflexota bacterium
GTTACCCCACCAACTAGCTAATCGAACGCAGGCCCCGCCCATAGTGCATTGCTGCTTTGGAGACGACAATGAAGTCGGCTCAACATGAGGTATTAGCTACCCTTTCGGGCAGTTATTCCTCGCTACGGGGTAGGTCACCTACGCGTTACTCAGCCGTTCGCCACTAGTTTCCGAGCAAGCCCGGAAACTCGTTCGACTTGCATGTCTAAGGCATACCGCCAGCGTTAGTCCTGAGCCAGGATCAAACTCTCCGAAACAACGCGCTGTCTTGCGACAACACGTCAATTTTCCGAGGGTCTGCCCCCAGCGAATTAAACGGTTGATTATTTGTGTTACCTGCCACTCTTCAGCTGTTAAGGTGCCGCCGGCTTACGCCGACGCGGTCGCCACGGAGACCGTGGTGACAACTGTGTGCGCTGCTCTCCCACCCGTGATCGGGGCGGACGGTTGAGGATCTCAACCACGAGTAGCGCGAAGGGCGATCATAGGCACGTGCGTGCGGAACTGTCAAACGGAGGCCTGCGTGGCGCCCGCACAACGCCGCAGGGGCAAATCCGTGCGGCAGCACGGGGGTGCAGGGTTTGTTACAGGGGGCTTGATTCAAGGAGGAGAAGGCTCGCTGCAGCAGCGGCGTAGGCGGCGAGCGCCAGCGGCGCCCCTGCGGCGGCCGGGTCGACCGCGGTTGCCACCATATAGAGGGGCACGGCGAGGATGGCGGCGAGGAGGAGCTTGGCGCCACGGAGCAGGAGCTCGGTGATTAGTTCGCCCATGTGCGTGCTCCTTCCAGACTCGCCTTTGTTACAACATTATACGGGCTACTCGACTCCGCGGCGCTCCTCGAGGCTCCGGAGGATTGTTACAGCGTCGGCGTACTGGAGGTCGGCCCCAAATGGCAAGCCTCGTGCCATCGAGGTGACGGCCGCGACGCTGTCGCCGAGGCGCTCCTGGAGGTAGAGCAGGGTGACGTCGCCCTCTGGCGAGGGGTTCGTGGCGATGATCACCTCGCGGATCGGCGTGCCGGCGGCTGTTGCGGCTGCCACCCGCTCGAAGAGCTCGCGCATGCGCAGCTGGCCAGGGCCGATCCCCGCCATGGGTGAGAGGGTCCCATTGAGGACGTGATAGCGCCCACGATAGGCACCGGTGCGCTCGATTGCCACGAGGTCGAGCGCCTCCTCAACGACGCAGAGGAGACCTGCGTCGCGCCCCTCGTCGCGGCAGATCCAGCAGCGCTCCTGGTCGGCCACATGGCCGCACTCAACGCAGGGGCGTGTCGTGTCGCGCATCGTCGTGATCGCGCCCGCCAAGGCCTTCGCATCCACGATGGGTGTACGCAGGAGGTGGAACGCGAGCCGCTCTGCGGTGCGCGGACCAACGCCCGGAAGGCGCGAGAGCGCCTCAATGAGTCGTTCGACGGAGGATGGGAGGGGCGACGCGCCCATCAGTCCTTCCATACCTCGCGGAGTGCGGCGTCCGCATCGAGGTCGGCAAAGGCGATCTCGAGCGTTTCGCCGTATGCCGCGTGTGCCAGTGCGGCGATCCGTTCACGACGACCTTCGGCCCGACCGCGCAAGAAGCGCTTGTCGGGAGCGTACGTCAGGGTGAGTACCCCCTTCGCGCGTGATGGTCGTGCGTCGGCGAGGAGCGGCTTCGTTGCAGGATCTGCAGCGGCAAGCATCGCCGCCCACTCTGCACTGACTGGCGCAGCGCTCTTTGACGGTGCGGGCGCGCTCGACACAGCTGGCACAGCCGGCGCAGCTGGTGCTGCAGTAGCGGGGCGTGGCTTCGCCGGTGATGTGGCCGCAGCAGCTGGCGCAGAGGTTGCCGCTACCACTGGAGCGGGCGCCTGCGCTGCCACGCCCGTGTTGCCGCCCAAGAGCATCAGCTCGAGGCCGAGACGGAGGTCGGCATCGCCGCGTCCCGATTCCACCTGGCGCAGCGCGTGCGCGAGTCGGAGGAGTTCGACGCGCGTGCGGCCCGCAAGCGCCAGGGTTGCGTCGCCGCGGTCGCCAAGTTCGAGTCCAGCAGGGAGCTTCCCGCCCTCATGCGGCACGCTCCCGCCACCTGAGAGTGCACCGTGAAGTGCACGGCGCACGAGGTCGATCAGGCGATCGGCCACGATGCGCGGGTCACGCCCACGCTGCTCAAAATCGGCAAGGAGCGCGAGGCCGGCCGCAGCATCGTTATCGAGCATCGCCGTTGCAAGGCGCTCGATCCGATCGGCGGCTGGGAGGCCGAGCAGCTCTTCGACGTCAGCGGCGCGGAGTGGGTCGACGCCAGACGAGAGGAGCTGGTCGAGCATCGACTCGGCATCGCGCATCCCCCCATCGGCAAGGCGGGCGAGGAGGGCGATCGCGTCTGGCTCGGCGGTGCGCTTCTCTGTCGCAAGGATTGCCGTAAGTTTCGCCGCAATCTCGTCGCGCGAAATCGGGCGGAAGTCGAAGCGCTGGAGGCGCGAGAGGATCGCTGGACGAATCTTCGACGGGTCGGTCGTACAGAAGATAAAGACGATCCCCGGGGGCGGCTCCTCGAGCCATTTCAGGAGTGCGTCCCAGGCGTCATTCGTGAAGCGATGCACCTCGTCGAGGATGAGCACCTTGCGCTTCAGATCGGTCGGCGGGTTCATGATGAGGGGGATCAGGTCGTCGCGTACGTCGTCAATGCGGTTCGATGTTGCGGCATTCGACTCCACAACGTCGAAGGTTGCACCGTTGGTGATGGCGACGCAGGAGCGACAGGTGCCGCAGGGCTCGCCCTCGGCTGGGGCGAGACAGTTGAGTGCCTTGGCGACGATGCGCGCCGTTGAGGTCTTCCCCGTGCCGCGTGGGCCAACAAAGAGGAGGCCGTGCCCGAGTCGACCATCGGCGACGGCGCGGCGAAGGGTTTTTGCGATCGGGTCTTGGCCACGAAGTTCGCCGAAGGTGGTGGCGCGATAGCGACGATAGATTGCGAGCTGCTCTGCCATACCCCTCCCTCATCGCCTACTCGAACCAACAAGTGCCGCCGGCCGAACGACCCGCTGCGCCCGCCGCGATCCGCTTAGCGCTGCTTCCTTCCGGACCTGACGCGGTTCACAGAGCGTCGTCGCGCGGAGCCCGACCGACGGCAGGGCGATCATAGACGAAGGCGGGTCTGCCTCCACGCAACAGGCGCCCCGTGCGGGCGCGGGAGGCGTCAGGATCACCGAACGCAGATTGTGGAAGCGCCGCACATGCGGCAGGAGGGAATATGGCGCACATCGTTGATCTTCACGCCTACGGGGTAACGGCTGAGCGTGGCTTCTTGCCGATCGCCGACCCGAATGCGGCAATCCCCCTCGCAAACGCCGAGTGGCACGAGACGGCCCGCAACCTCCCCTCCCTTATCCCTTCCGGAAAGATCCGCGCCATCATCGAGCGCCTCCCCGAGTTCCGTCCGGAGCTCCTCTCAAGCGAGGAGGACCTCGAGGCGGCAATGCGCAGCCTGAGCTATCTCGGACAGGCCTACGTCTGGGGCGAGCCCGATGCCCCTGCAGCACTCCCGGCACGGCTCGCCGTGCCGTGGCACGCAGTCGCTTCTGCCCTCGGCCGTGAGCCGATCCTCTCGTACGCAAGCTATGCACTCTGGAACTGGCGCCGAATCGACGAAGATGGGCCGATCGCGCTCGGCAATATCGCCCTCTTACAGCACTTCCTCGGCGGGCTCGACGAGGCCTGGTTCATCTTGATCCACGTCGATATCGAGCGACGCGCTGGTGCCGCCCTCGCTGCGGGGGCTGACGTTCAGACCGCAATCTCCGAGGGTGATGATGCGGGTGCAACCGCAGCGCTCACGCGCCTCGGTGACGCACTCGACGGCATCCTTGCAACGATGCAGCGCATGCCAGAATCATGCGACCCGTACATCTACTACCACCGGGTTCGCCCCTACATCTTCGGCTGGCGCGATAACCCCGCCCTTCCCGGCGGCCTCGTCTATGAGGGCGTGACGGCATACGCTGGTGCGGGGCAGAACTTCCGTGGTGAAACCGGCGCGCAGAGCACCATCGTCCCCTGCCTCGACGCGATCCTTGGCGTCGATCACGCGCCCGACCAGCTCCGCACCTATCTGATGGAGATGCGCCGTTATATGCCGCGCAAGCACGTTGGACTCCTCGAGGCGTTCGAGGCGGGGCCGACGGCAGCAGGTCGCATTGCAACGCTTGGTGCTGCCGCTCCAGCCGACCTGATCGCGGCACGCGATCGATGCGTCGAGACGCTCCGCGCATTCCGCGCCCTGCACCTTGAATATGCGGCGACGTATATCAACCGTCAGGCGGCAGACGCGACAGGGAACCCGACAGATGTCGGGACCGGTGGGACGCCGTTCATGAAGTACCTGAAGAAGCACCGCGACGAGACCGAGGCCTCGATCACCAAGCGTTAACGCCCGAAGAGGCTCCGCAACACGAAGCGCAGGTTTGCTGGGCGCTCTGCCATGCGCCGCAGCGCATACGGCCACCAGTCGGGGCCATACGGTGTGTAGATGCGCACGCGCCAGCCGTCCGTGCGCAGGCGCCCGGCAAGATCGCTGCGGACACCGAAGAGGAGCTGCGCCTCGGCAACGCCGCGCGCGCGCGGCGCGAGGGCATCGAGAATGGCGTCGTCGTGCGTGCCAAGTGCGAGCGGTAGGCCTGCATTGAGTAGCACCTCGGCGAGTTGCAGATAGGCCGCGTCGACGGCGCGCATATCACCCACGCCATCGGCGCCAGGATCGTAGGCACCCTTCACGAGTCGCAGGGGTACCCCAGCAGCAGTAAGGCGTGCAGCGTCGCGCACGGAGCGCTGCATGTTTGCCTGGAGCACCGTGCCAACGGGAAGGCCCTTGGCGCGTGCCGCGATGACGATCTCGTGCAACTGGTCGAGGCTCGCCGCATGCTCTGCATCCACGCGAACGAATCCGCGCACACTCTGCGCTGCGCCGACGATCTCGTCGAGGCGCCGAGCTGCAACATCCGTGCCCTCTGCAAGCCCGATTGCGGTGAGCTTGACGCTGACATTCGGCTCAAGTCCTGCCACCGCCTGTGCGCGGAGCAGCTCCACTGCATCGCGCATGTAGGCATCTGCACGTGCGCCACTTGAGGCCTCGCCGAGCCGGTCGAGCGTGACAAGGAAGCCGCGCTGCTTCATCTCTTCGGCCGAGGCCACCGCTGCAGCGATCGTGTCGCCAGCAACAAAGCGTTGGACCGAGCGACGCCCCCATGCCGTGCGCTCAACGAGATGGCCGAGTGAGCCGGCGCGGCTCATCCGCAAGAGCACCCAGCGACTTGCTGAGAAGATCGGATTCACAGACTACCGATCGCGCAGCGCCTGGAGCGCTGCAACCGCCTCATCGAGCGACCAGACGATCGAGCCCGACGCGCGAATCGCGCCAGCAACGAAGAGGTTGATCCCGTCGCCAGGGACGAGCCCCTTACGACGCGCGACGCGCATGTCGGTGCTCAGGCCAATGATCCCCTTATGGCGTGCAGGATCCTGTGCCGCAAGGCGACTGAAGATGCCGATCTCAACCGCCGTGCCGTCGTCGATCTGCGTGCCGTCGAGCCAGGCGAGGACGGCGTTCGCCCCCATCACACCCGCGAGGTCGACTGCGTAGACCTCATCGGCGGCTGCGCCACCCTCCGAGCGCATGAACTTTTGTTCAGCGAACTGCTCGTGGGGGACGAACACATCGAAGCCCTCGCTGCGCAACCGTGCTGCAACCGTGTCAAGGAAGGCGCGCTCTGCGTTCGAGAAGAGGGGTCCGGCGAGGTAGATCTTCATGCGGTTGCCTCCATCCCGAGTCGTCGCAGCGCAGCAGTAACCGCCTCATCAATGCTCCAGGTAATCTCGCCCACCGATTCAATTGCACCGGCGACAAACAGGTTGATCCCATCCCCAGGAGCGAGCCCCCGGCGCCGTAGCATGCGCAGGTCGGTGCAGAGCGCCACGATGCCGCGATAGCGCGAAGGATCCTGCTCGCAGAGTTGCGTAAAGATCCCGATCTCTACAGAGGTCCCATCGTCGACTTGCGTTCCATCGAGCCAGGCGAGTACGAGATTGGCGGAGCGGATCCCTGCGAGGTCGGTTGCATAGACGCCAGCAGCGTTCAGCCCCTCAAGCTCAACAAACTGCTCATGTGGCACGAAGACCTCAACTCCGGCAGCGCGAAGGCGAGCGGCAATCCCGCTCAGCTGACCGCGCTCACCATCGTTAAAGAGGGGTCCGGCGAGGTAGATCTTCATGCCCGCAGTATCGCCGATCTCCGCCCGCAACGTCCACGGCGGCGCAGCGTAGACTAGGCCTCAGGCAGGATGCACACGCATCCACTGAGAGTTGAAAGGGGCTACCGATGAGCGAGAAGGTCGAGATCAAGGTTCGTGACAATGGGTCACTCCGCATTGCAGGCGACTTCACCATTGTCGATGTTGACGGGAACGAGATTCCGCATGAGGGCGATACCGCTGCCCTCTGCCGTTGTGGCCATTCGGCGAACAAGCCGTTCTGCGATGGCTCACACAAGGAGCGCTTCGAGAGCGTCGTTCGCGCACCCCAGCAGGGCTAACGCGCGGTTACCGTAACGCGGCGCGGCCGCGGATCAGTGCTGCGACGGGGAGTGCGATCAGTGCTGCCCCGAGCAGGCCGAGCGCCGTGTAGCTCGCAACCGCAACCACCACGCCCGAGCTCAACGCTGCCGCTGCAGCAGAACTCCAGATCAGCGCATCTGCAGCGCCTTGCAGGCGCGCGCGCTCGGCACCATGGAGCCCTTCAGTAAGAAGCGCGGAGCCGGCGACAAAGCCGAGGTTCCAACCCCAGCCGAGCAAGAAGAGGGCGATGAAAAGGAGCGTCCCGCCATCTGGTGGTGCAACGGCGGCGAGCACCGACGAGAAGGCGAGGACGGCCAGCCCCGCGACGATGACGAGTGGCGTTCCAAAGCGGCCAGCGAGGCGGCCAGAGATTGGCGAGAGGGCGAACATCCCAAAGGTGTGACCGCTAATGACGAGACCCACCGCGTCGAGTCCGTGACCATGCTCGGCCATGTGGAGTGGCGTCATCGTCATCACGAGGACCATCACCACCTGACCGATCACGAGCGCGACAAGCGCGGCGAACACGCGCGGCCGCAGAAGCATCGCCGCCACCGACTGCTTCGCTGCGTTCGCCACACGCGGCACTGCTGGTGCGAGGCTCGCCGGATCGGGGCGCAAGAAGAAGAGGGTGAGCAGCGCGGCCGCACTCACGAAGAGGAAGGCGATCCCGTACGGACCGGCGAGGCGGGAGAGGTGTAGTGCGCTCGCAGCATCGCCAGCAAGCGTCACAAGGTTCGGCCCAACGACCGCGCCGAGGGTGGAGCCCCAGACGACGAGACCGATCGCTGTGGCGCGGCGTGATTCGACATACATATCGGCCGCGGTGTAGCGCGACAACTGGTTGGCCGCATTGGCAAAGCCCATTGCCACGGTGGCGAGGAGGAAGAGTGGGAACGATGCAGAGATGACGGCGATCCCTGCAACGAGTGTCCCCGTTGCACCAATGCCATAGCCGAGCACGAGTCCCGCACGGCGCCCAACCTGTGCCATGAAGCGGGAGAGGAGCTGCGAAGCGCCGGCCGATCCGAGCACGATCGCTGCGCCGGGGAGGCCGGCAAGCGCCGAGCCGCCCGAGAGGTCTTTTGCGACAATCGTCGCAATCGTAATGACGGCGATATAGCCGGTACTCCCGAGGCCAACACCAGCCACGAGGATCCCTTGCAGGCGGCGACGATCTGCGTCGTGCTGTGTGCTCATGCTCCCCCTCACGTTTTCTTGCCGCAACTGCGTGCACGGAGGATAGCCGAGGGGTAGGCTCCCCCCATGGCAGGAGCGCGATCAAGCACAACACGTGAGCCGGCACACGCCGTCGCCTGGCATGACGACGCACCGAACCCGACGCAGTTCACGACGCCAGCAGGCACGCCACTCCCCGCGCAGGTCGACTGGCTCGTCGTGGGCGGTGGGTATGCCGGACTCTCCGCGGCACGACGGGCGGCCGAGCGCGGTGCACGCGTCCTCCTGGTCGACAAGGGTGCCCTGCGCGATGGCGCGAGCAGCAGGAACGGCGGCATGGTGCACGTTGGCTTTGGTGCATCGCTTGCGGCGATCGAGAAGCGCTTTGGTAGTGACGGCACGCGGGCGTGGCTCGATCTGAGTCGCGCTGCAGTTGCACGCGTCGCGCATCTTGCGAGCGAGCATCCAACAGGACTCCGAGCAACAACCGGTATCGACGCTGGTTGGAGCGGTACAGGCCATGTTGAGCTGGCGCGATCGGCTCGTGGCGCTGCAGAGTTTCCAGCAGAGGCGGCACTGCGTGCGTCTGCAGGGCTCCCCGTGCGCCTCCTCGATGCAGCGGCAACTGCGGCACTCACGAAGAGCACGTCATTCGCCGGGGCCCTTGCGGTCGCCGAGGGGGGCGGCGTGCAGCCGGCACGCCTCCAAGCGGCGATGGCGTCGGCGGCGCAGCAGGCGGGCGTCGATCTGCGTGAGCGCGTTGCGGTGCAGCGCGTCACGCGCACGAAGCATGGGTTCACCGTAACGACGAGTGCGGGCGAGATTCGCGCCGAGCACATCTTTGCCGGAGTCAACGGCTATGCAGATGCGGCCTTCCCTGCCCTGCGTCGACGTGCAATTCCAGTTGGGAGTTTCATGATCGCAACCGCTCCTCTCGATCCTGCAACGCTGGCCACTGTTGCTGGTGTCGGTGAGATGCGCTTCGACACGCGAAACTTCCTCTCCTACTGGCGCCCAACACCCGACGGTCGC
Organism: uncultured Chloroflexota bacterium; assembly: GCA_903864185.1. Taxonomy (GTDB): domain Bacteria; phylum Chloroflexota; class Limnocylindria; order Limnocylindrales; family Limnocylindraceae; genus Limnocylindrus. The sequence continues at coordinate 8,792 of CAIPEX010000053.1, forward strand.
ATCGCATTTGGCGGACGAACCTCGTTCTGGCCCGACTCGCTCAGCCGCATTGCGCGACAACTACGAACCCGCATGGTCGAGATCCATCCCGAACTTGCCGACGTGGCAGTCACGCACGCATGGGGTGGACGCCTCGCCTTCGCCTTCGATCGTCTCCCGCGCATCGCACGACTCAACGGTGTCACGCATGTCGCAGGATGTGCCGGCTCGGGCGTCGCCCTGATGACCTACCTGGCAGAGGCGGCGATGGACTGGGAGTTCGGCGGCCCCATGCCACGTGCAGCCGAGCTGCCCTGGAGTCCGGTGCCACTGCCGTACGAGGGCTTCCCGTGGTTCCTGCCACTTGCCGGCGTCGGATTTGCGATCGAGGACGCGCTCACCGAGCGCTAGACGTTGTAGCGGCTCCACTCCTCGTCGGCATACTTGCGGCGGCTGCGGCGACCCGCCACTGCAACGAACAACGAGCGGATTGCAGCGAGAAGGAGGAGCCCGCCGCTCGCGAGCAGGGCAATTCCAAGGACCTTCGAGATATCGTCCCAGTTCCCGAACACCCACCCGCCATCAGGGCTCGCTGACGGTGAAACGGACGGCGCCGGTGTTGGCGTCACGCTTGGCGACGGAACTGGCGATGGGCTGTTCGATGGCTTTGGCGTATGCGATGGCTTTGGCGTATGCGAGGCCGACGGGGTTGGCGTTGTAGACGGCGAAGGAGATGTGTCAACATCCTCCGTCCACTGCGCATAAAGGGTGATGGGGCCGTTCGTGAGGAAGTCGTATGTGTCAGCATCGTCATACGCATCGCCGGTGCCATCTTCTTCCGTCGTCCAACCGTCAAACACAAAACCTTCGTATTCGCAGGTGTTATCGGTGAGGGCAACCTCATCGGCATGTGCATGCTGCGTTGCCACACAACCCTCGCCGCCATTACCGTCAAATGTAACGACCGCGTCCCAATGCGCGACGAGCTCAACAGAAACTGTTGGAGTGAAGTTGGCTCCAGCCACGCCAACGAGCGACGCCCCGTTATACCAGCCTACGAGGAGATAGCCCTCACGGAGGGAGTCTGGAAGTTCTATCGCGGCTTCTCCGTAGGTATACGCAACTGGATCAACGGCATCTCCGTCACCAGCATCAAAGGTGACGTCATAGACCGCGAGATTCCACTGTGCATAGAGGGTTCGACTTCCGTCGTACGGGAAGTTGTAATCATCTCCATCGCCGAACGCTGTGCCTGATCCATTTTCCACGGTATTCCAAGATTCGAAGACGTGCCCGGTGTAGGCGCAGGTATTGACCTTCAGGGCAACGGCGGCACCGCTCGCTGTTTGTGGGGTTGGGCAGCTGCCATTTGGCCCAGCCCCGCCATCGAATGAGACGGTCGCCGTCGTACGCGTTACATGGAGCACGTAGGAGGCGTGCGTCGTGGTGTCGTCGGCGGTGGTGTACACAAGAATGTCTTGCGATCCGATCACGAGCGGGAAGACTGCCCCGGAGCCATCAGAGATACAGGGGACTGGATCATCACTCTCGTAGGTGCACTCCGGGATCGCTGTGCCACTTCGCAGCACCGGAAGAAGGGTGAGAGAGTTCGCCGTTGTTGTCACGCTGTACTCAAGGACATCGCTGTTAAAGGTTGCGTCGCTCGGTGTGGCAGTCCGCGTAACATCTTCCGGGTCGCTTCGATCGAGCGTCACACCGAGGCTTGAGAGCGCTGGGTCGGTCGGTGGGTCTGCAACCGGCGTCCACTGCGCATAGAGGGTGCCACTCCCCACCGTGAAAAAGGGCCACGTATCGCCAGGTTCATAAGTTACGCCGCTACCATCTGGAGCGGTGTTCCAACCAGCAAAGCTATTCAGGGCGAGAGAGCAGCTGGCCGGGAAATCAATCAGCACAGCATCGTTTTGATCTTGCATCGTAGTATCGCAATCGCCTCCTTGAGCATCAAAGGTGAGAATGGCATTGCGTATAATCGTGATGGTGTACTGATCGGTATTACGCTTCAACGTATCTGGGACCCCTCCGATGGTTGGTGCAAATTGACTGCTCGTATGGATCTCAAACGTGTTCTGCCCAATGTTGAGCGAGAATGAATCGCTGCACAAATCAAGGAGTAGGCACCACGTGAGTGGCCCGGTCGCCTCGCTCACGGAGATATCCATCGTAATTGAAGCGTCGGTTGTCATGAGCTCATACGTTTTTACCAGTGGATCAAACGTTGGGTAGAGGCTCCCTGAGCTCGGTGTTATTCCTGTCAGCGAGACATCAGCTGGCACCCAATGGATCAGCACGATCTGATCTGCCGCGCCATCGATTGAGAGGGTGACGGTTAACGGATTGAGCGCATTCGACTGGTAGGCAATCTCGGTGCAATCAGCGGCGATAAGGGCATCCGTTGATGCGCACGAGAACGGGTCCGAGGTATCGGGGACGAGGGTGACTGGGACTTCGCCAGGGACCTCGATTGTCCACTCCTCCGTCCCCGCATCCCACAGGCCCTCTGACGTATCGATATCGCCGCCAACAGCATAAAACGGAGTCCACGTGGCGCTGAGCGCTGGAAGATCTGGCGAACCAGCGCGGACACGCGCAACCTGCACCAGCCCGGCCAGGGTAAACGCGACCCCGAGGAGGAGGGTGAGTGCGATGCGCCAATAGTACGAGCGCATCCGACGATTGTCGGCGAGCGCAACCTGCTGGCGCGGCGAAATTGCAAACTTCATGGGGGATAACTTTACCCCAGTCGGGAGGGCTGGAGCTACGAGATCGGCACAACCTCGCCTGGTTCGTACTGCCCCTGCGGAGCGCCCTGCAGCACATGCACCGCACCAGCGCCCATCACGCGCCACTCGGTGCTCCCGCTGAGTCGCACGAGGGCCGTCATCTCTTCGATGCCGAGGAGCACGGCACCGGCAGGAGGAGCGCCGAAGGCCCAGCCGAAGAGGCGGCGATAGTGTGGGATGACGCGCAGCCCTGGCAGCAGGTTGAGTGCAGGAGTTGGCTCGCCTCCTGCCAGGCGAAAGCTCGTGACCGCATCCCCCATCACCATCGCACCGGCGCTGCATCCTGCGAGTGCGCCGCCGCTGCGCCAATGCGATTCGATCGCTCGGCCAACACGCGTCCCCACGAGCGTCTCCGCGAGATAGCGCGGGTCGCCGCCCGAAAGATACACGAGCCCCGCACCCTCAATCTGCGCCGCAAGTGCGGCGTCATCTGCATCGGCGCGCGTTAGAACCGGAAGAAATGTCGTTGCTACGCCGATCCGCTCCCCCTGGCTCGCCCCAAGCGCACGCCAATACTCAAGACTCTTGCCCCCCTCGCGGCCTGCTGCAGTTGGCAGCTGCACATAGGTGCGCGCCTTTCCACGACGGACCGCGTCGTCGAGGAGTGCGGCCTCCACCTCAGCCATTCCCGGAAGGTATTCACCGGAACCGACAAGTGCGATCGCACCGTCCACGGCTGGTCGAATTGCGGGGCGACTATGCCCCGTTGAAATAGGCGATGAGGAATCCAGCGACGGTGAGGTTGATCGCGTCGTTTGCCGTCTCAATGATCCAAACCTTGAAGTTTTCGCCACCGAACAGGCGGTGGCTGAGCGAGGCGAACATCGCCACGCCGACGCCGAGGGCGAGACCTACGCCTGCTCCATCGAACCTGGTGAAGCCGGGGTTCCCGTTCTGCAGTGAGGTGATCACGACGCCGAGTGTCAGGGTCTGCACCGCAACGCCGGCGAAGGTTCCGCCGAACAGGATGGCTGGATTTGGGTTCTCGCGGAGTCGGCCCGAGGCAATGCCGCGAGCCTTCATCCAGACCGGATAGAACGTTTTTGGGCCGAACCAGAGTGCACCGCTCGCGATCGAAACGACCGCGGCTACGAGCACGCCGAGAAGGTTGAGTCCTACGATTGTCATGAGCGAAGTATAGAGGAGAGAATCACGTTATGCCCCCTACATCATGCAGACGTACGCGACGTCTTTCGCTGCGCCAGGGGCGCGGTTCTTCTTGAAGATATTGCGCTTGAAGAAGGAGAGGCGCTTCAGGCTTGCCACCTTGCGCAGCCTCCACGCGTTGCTGTGCGAGCAGTCGTAAATGGTGAGCGCCCCAACGGCGCTGTCTCCGTAGGCCCTGGTAGTTGCAACGTTCTTCGTGAAGGTGTTCGAGCGCCAGGAGGTGGCATCTAAACTGCCGACCGCCACCGCCCCACCCATGCCTGCGCGATTCTTCGTGAAGTCAACGGCCGTAAATAGCGCGTCTGTGGCACTAATGGCCCCTCCGGATTCCCTCGCAGTATTCGCGGTAAACGTGCTGTTGCTGGCGAACACTTCATCCGCCAGGATTGCGCCCCCGCCCCAACCCGCAGCTGTTGATTTATTCGCCGAAAATGTGCTGCGCACAACGGTCGTGGCCGTGCCACCTTCCGCGTAGATAGCTCCGCCACCATCGTCAGCCTCATTTCCCGTAAACTCCCCTTCGCTGACAGAGACTGAATCCATCGCAAAGATTGCGCCACCGCTACCGGAAGCAATGTTATCCGTAAAGAGACCGTCGGTTACAAAGAGTGGGGCCATCACGTAGATTGCGCCACCGCTCGTGGAAGCAATGTTCTCGGTGAAGAAGCTCCCGGTAATGACAACAGCGCCAGGGCTCCACTCGCCAGCAAAGATTGCGCCACCATTAGCGGCTTCATTGCCAGAGAAGATACTGTCGGTAACGGTGAGTCCACCGTCTGCGTAGATCGCACCGCCAAGCTGATTGGTCGAGTTATCAGTGAACGCGCAATCCTGAATGGTCGCATTCGCAGTGTTGACATAGATAGCCGCGCCCCATTCATCAATCATCGCCGCATCGGCGAAGACGAGGTGGTCGATCGTCGCCGGAGCACTGATGCCCATAATTCGGTTAGCGCCACCTGCTGTCAGTGAGCTCGAGGCGCCAGACGTAGAGCCAGCTACCGTGATCTCCTTACCAACAGAAAGCTGCGTCGTAATGTCGTAGTCGCCAGTGCAAAGATAGACGGTGTCGTGATCTGCGGCAGCATCAATCGCCTGTTGAATGACGAGGTTATCGTCCGAGCCGTCCGTTTGATAGTCGGGCTCATTGCAGTCACTGGGCGTGAGCCCGGCTCCACCGGGGCCAACATAGAGGGTTGCCACAACCGCACGAGCAGTAGGCGCCGCACTCAAGAGGAAGACGCCCAAGATAATTGACAACGTAATGGAAAACCCTCGATGCACCATGATCCCTCCTACACGCATGCTGATTTAATTGATGCCATCAATGTAGAGACGTCTGCCTGCTGAGCGTGAGGCATGGTCAGCCTCGCGTCAAGAGCGCGAGCTAGGCTCCCATTCGTGCAAGGGTGCGATGCGCGAAGTGCCCCACCCGACTATCAGCAGGACCCCAGATCCGTCCAGCGCTCGACGTTCTTATTGTCTCCTCCACTTTTGTTTCCCGTAAAGGTATTAGTGCGAAGCATCTTGTTAACCGTTGAAAGGCTCGCCTCTTGGCACAGACCAACGCTAATCGCCCCACCATTCTCCGCAGCGTAATTCTTCACGAAGGTGCTGCGGGATACCGTAGCGGTCGGATCGCTCGGCGCCCAGAAGAGGACGGCCCCACCATGAACTGCCGCAGTATTCTTGGTGAAACTCGATCGGGAGATTCCGCCTGTCGCTGATGCGACGGCACCACCGAAGCTGGCGGAAGTGTTGCGGGTGAAGGTGCTGCCGCGAACGGTGGCCAACGTGTTGGCGAAGATAGCGCCACCACCCCAGGTAGTGGTATTGCCCGTGAAGGTGCTATTGCTGACGGTAGCTGACGTGCCGGCCATGATCGCGCCACCTTCGGTGGAGCTGGTGTTGCTGATGAAGGTGCTGTTGCTGACGGTAGCTGCCATCTGAACGCCGATGGCGCCACCAAAGTCAGCGCTGTTGCTCTTGAAGGTGCTGCCACGAACGGTAGCCGACGTGCTGGCAGAGATTGCGCCACCAGCTCTGGTAGCGATGTTGCTCTCGAAAGTGCTGTTGGTGACTGCAACGGACGTGCCGGCAAGGATTGCGCCGCCGTCGACGGCGGTGTTGCCAGTGAATTCACTTTCGGTGACGGTCATTCGGTTATTAGTCCCTGCAGCACCGCCGCCGCCGACGGCCGAGTTGTCAGTGAAGGTGCTCGCAGTAATCGTGATGTCGCCTTCGGTCGCAATTGCGCCACCATTGGCAGAGGCAGAGTTCCCGGTGAAGGTGCACCGGTTCACCTCAACGGTTCCGCCGGTGCTTATTGCTGCTCCATTAGATCCGGAGTTATTGATGAATGCTGCATCGATGGCAACAACGGATCCGAGCTCTCCAGCTGCGATTGCAGCATTCCCGTGGGTCATGGTGAGCTTCTTGACGGTTAGGTTGTTAAAATTGGTGATCATCATCACGCCGCCGGACTGATGCGCTCCATTGAGCCAGATACCTCCCCCATCCAAGATGGTTCGCGCAGCGCCCGCTCCACTCAGGGTGATGTTGGTGCCATCGAGATCAAGCTGTTCGTCAATGTCGTAGGTTCCGGCGCAGAAGTGGAGCGCGCCACCCTCGTTCGTGGCGGCAACGGCAAGGAGAATCTGGGCAGAGTCGTCGGTGCCGATGACGGTGAAGTCGGGGTTGGCGCAGCTGCCGCCGGTCGTGTGCGCGTTGAAGCCGACATAGACGTTCGTTGAGCCAGCGCGTACTCGCGCAGGAGTGCCCACAAAGACTCCACCGATGAGGAGCGCAGAGGTGGCGAGGGCGATCAGGCGCTTCGACATGAGAAGAATCCTCCCTGTCAGCACCCGGCGGGCTACATGCACCTCCACGGCCTAACGTCCACGACACGCTATCAGATGTCAGGAGTGTGAGGACGACGGGGGTGCAGAGCCCTCACCAGCCTGCTGGGCGAGCTATCGGAACGGCATTACCGCATACTCGGCGGCCAAGATTTCGCCGAGATAGGCACGGCCGGCGCTCCAGGTGATCCCATAGACTTTTCGGAATGCCGACGCCCACGAGTCGCCGCGCGCCGTGCGTGCCAGCACAGCCATCGTTGCCTGCGGGCCAGAGATAGCGATCAGCGCCTCGACCGCCGCAAAACCAACCGAATATCCGAGCTGATAATCGCCGTTAGTGCCAGGGTGGTAGCAGCTACTTGGGCTCTGATCCAAGAAGGCTGCAAAGGCTTCCGCCGAATAGGAGGTGAGGCTCACTGCTGGTCCATCGACCTCAATTGGGCGAGTAACGTTGTAATTACGAGCCCACTCATACGCAGAAAAGTCTGGCGACCACACGGTATTCCCGATCGCGTTTGCCTGCCCCTCCTGCCACCAGCAGGGCATCACCAGGTGGGCCGCGGCTGCACGCTCGCTACTAACCCCGATCCATTGGGCGAACTGGACATTGTGCAAGTACTCATGCGTTACCTGACTCATCGGCCCGACACTCTGTTGCGCGCTCGTCCAGTAGCCGCCCGACTGAACCCCATAGAACGAGAAACCCATCGTTTCTTCTGGGAGGGTGATCGAGTTTCCTGCTCCGCACTCCACCGCCACTCCCCCGCTGAACTCACATCCACTCCGTAGCACCCGCACGTAGTCTGCGACGATGATGTTGAACTCACCCTTAGCGGCAAGCTTGCGGAACTTTGCCTCTGCCCATTTCTCATCACTCGCGCTAAACGTAAGGCCCGTGTAGGTGCTGGGCTGACTAAATCCAGCCCAGAGGCGATACTCTCGCTTGAGCAGGTCGAGTATCTGCCTTGCGGTGGTATCGGTGTTTGGGCCGATATAAATCTTTGTCGGGATCGTGACGGCGTTGTTCGCTTCGAGAACATCCTGCACCCTTTGCCAGGCAACCTGCGGAATATCAGCAATATGGTCGACGGCATTGGCGAAGGTGATGCCATTCGGGTCGGTCGACTGCGCAACGGGCAGCGAGATCGGAATCTTTGGCGCAACCCGCTTCGCCATGCGTGCGCCCGCATTGACGACCGGCGCACCCGCAACGCACACGACACAAAGGATCAGCGATACGAGTAAGGCAATGGGACGATGGGTCATTGCGGCGATTCTAATCTACGACGCGAGCACTACAGACCATGCTAATCGCCGTTGGGCGACGATCGTGCGCAGAAGGGTTCACAACCCGCTCAAAACGGCGGGGGCCCAACCTCTGCATACTCAGCCGCCAGCACCTCGGAGAGTATTCGGGCGGCCGACTTCCAGCTGATGCCATAGACGCTCTTGAACGCCTTCGCGTATAACTCGCCACCCGCACCCCGTGCAAAAAGGGCCATCAGTGATTGCGGTCCCGCAATAGCGATGAGAGCGGTCGCGGTCGCAGCACCGACTGAATATCCCAATGTGTACTTGTCGCTACCTTGCGCTGTTGGGTATGTGCAGTCTTGAACCGTACCTGCCCTATAGAGATAATGGAATAGAGAGGGCTGGGAGTAGTCGGTTGCCGTGTTTGGCCCCCAGCCATAGTACTTGTCGTGATCCCACTGAAGGAAGTCCGAAAGATTATCGATCGCAACCATGTTTCCCGTCGAGTTCACCAGGCCTTCATTCAGCCAACACGCGGAGAAGCGGTTGGACCAACCCCCTTGTGGGACACACGGCTTGCCAGCAAATTGACACCCTTGGAATCCAAGCCACTGGCTTGTTTGAACAACATGTGAATACTCGTGGCTTACTACGCCACCGACCTGAATAAACTGGTCGGTACTGTCACCGGTTTGACCGATCGAAATACTGCCGTCGCCAGTGCCTTCTGTGGTCGTAGCGTCAGCGCCGTTGCACACTTCGTTGTGGCAATTTAGCGAGAAGCTGTTGGAACGGTAAATGGCGTATGACGGATAGTTTCGATTGTTCACCAACTTTTCCCATTTGTTTTCTGCCCAATCTAGGTCTTGATAGTTGTAAGAGATCACCGTCACCGATCTGACTTGAGAGTAGCCACTCCATAGCCGCGCCGTACGCTCGATGATCTCCTTTATCCGCTCACCCCCACCAATGATGTCGTACGTGGTATTCGGGCCGGTATAAACGAGCGTTTTGATCGCAACCGGAGCGTTGGCTGCAATTGTCTCCTGCACCCTCGTCCATGCCACCTCGGGCAACTCGGATACGTGGTCCAGCACATTGTCAAAGGTGATCGCGTTTGGGCCAGTCGCCGTTGGGACGGGCAACGAGATCGGAATCTTCGGCACGAAGCGCTTCGTGAAGACGGCACGCGCGTTGGCAACTGGCGCACCTGCAACCAGCACCCCGATGAGGACCAGCGTTGTCAGGAGGGCGACGAGACGGTGGGTCATGGTTGCGATTCTAATCTAGCCAGTGCGAAAGAACGAGCCGCAGCGAAAGTCGCCCGAGCGAGAGTGCCTACTGTCTGGTGCCTACCTCACCGCAACAGGGGTCGAGCTGTCGTCCCAACTGCCGCTTCCGAGTTGGCCGTGGTCATTCCTACCCCAGCAGAGAACCTTCCCAGCAGCCGTGAGCGCACAGATGTGATACGCGCCGGCACCGTAGACGACGCCGCGCGCAGCGACGGTCACTGGCGTATCGATATGTCCAACGTCGCCAAACAAGATGTACGAGCTGAGTCCAACGCACTTCAAGCGCCCGGATGCCAATCCAAAGCACTTCGAATGAGAATACGGTGCGTCCTGACCAACCGACGTGAACCTTATGCCGCCCATCGCCACAACGGGGAGGTTGTAGCTCGTCACGTTGCCGGTGCCGAGTTGCCCGTATGAGTTGTCACCCCAACCATAGGGCTCACCCCCCTTAGTTAACGCAGAGGTGTAGTCCATGCCAACTGAGAGCGCCGCAAATTTCAAACCGCCGACGACGGCGACCGGGGTCAAACTATCTGCATTATCACCAGTGCCGAGTTCGCCGAGCTCGTTATCACCCCAGCAGTAGGCCCTGCCTTGGGCCGTGAGTGCGCAGGTGTGCCGGTAGCCGGCATCAATGCTGGCGAACTTCAGGCCGCCGACGACACGGACACCGTCTGTTTCCCCAACGCCGAGTCGCCCGTCTCCATTGTTGCCCCAACAGTAGGCCCTTCCTTTCGCGGTGAGGGCGCACGTGTGCTGGTCGCCCGCAGTAATGCTTGCGAACTTCACATCGCTGACAACTTCAACGGCGGTAGGGCTAAGCCGATCGATCGAATCATTGCTAACGCCGAGCATGAAGTAGCCATTCGACCCCCAGCAGTAGGCCTTTCCTTTAGTCGTGATCGCACAGGTGTGTACGCTTCCAGCGCTAATGCTCGTAAACTTCAAGCCGCCAATAACGGGAACCGCAACCATGGCGTTGTTCGTATCTCCCGTGCCGAGCTGCCCGTA
>CAIPEX010000054.1 GCA_903864185.1 uncultured Chloroflexota bacterium
CAGAGATCTGGACGCCGCAACGGTGGGATACCTATCGCGGCGGGATGGAATCCTCCGATGCACTTGCATCGCAGCTCGAGGGGCTCGGGTTCTGATGACAACGGGCGCGACGGTCCATCGCCCCGTACTTCTCAAAGAGACACTTGAGGCTCTCATGGTGCACCGGAGCGGACGCTACATTGATGCGAACCTTGGCGGTGGCGGGCATACAGAGGCGATCCTTACTGCGTCGAGCCCTGATGGCGTTGTCCTCGGCATTGATGCAGATGCACAGGCGATTGCAGCGACGCGTGAACGCCTCGCTGCATTTGGCGAGCGCCTGCGAACCTTCCACGGGAGCAGTGCGCGGTTGAGCGAAGCAGCCGATGCGGTTGACTTCGACGCAGTAGATGGAGTGATCTTCGATCTCGGCCTCTCCTCTGATCAGCTGGTAGATCAAACACGTGGATTCGGCATTCGTGCTGGCGGCACGCTTGATTTGCGATTTGATGTATCACGTGGTGAGAGTGCAGCAGACCTCCTTGCCCTTCTTGATGTGCGCGAACTGCAGGCGATCTTCCGCAACTATGGAGAAGAGCCACATGCAACGCGTATCGCGCGAGCGATCGTTGCGGCGCGTGCAACTACGCCGATTACGACGAGCGAACAACTATCAGCACTCGTTGAGGCGGCTCTCCCAAAGCGCTATGGACCCCCTTCACGAATTCATCCAGCAACACGTGTCTTCCAGGCGCTGCGGATTGCCGTGAACGATGAGTTGGGGGCACTCCGCATTGCGCTTGCAGCGACGCTGAGCAGACTTTCCGTCGGCGGGCGAGTGGCTGTCTTGACGTACCACTCGCTTGAGGATCGCATTGTGAAGCAGGCCTTCGCCGCTGCAGTTCGTGGTTGCATCTGTCCGCCACGGGCACCAGCATGTGCCTGCGGCCTGCAGCCCACGCTCCGCCTCGTCAACAAGAAGCCGATTACCGCAAGCCCCGAAGAGATTGCCGAGAACCCGCGCAGCCGGAGCGCAAAATTGCGCGTCGCAGAGCGACTTGCGGCGGCCGCATGACAGCAATCGGTCGCCCGCTGCGCAACGTGCAGTTCACCGCAACGCCGCTTGAGCCGCGCATGTCGAGTAGCCACGCAGCGACGATTGCGCGACAGCGCGCCGTTATTCGCGCTGCATTTCAGCCACTCCCCAACGCGCTTCCAGGGAGTGGCTCGCTCCGCCCAGGGATTCGTAGCTCCCAAGGAGGCATGACCCCTCGTACCGCCGTTGTTCCAGGTGCACGGCCGCGCGGTCGTATTGGGGTCTCATCGTGGCGGGCAGCCGAGCAGAACAATATCTTCGGCGCGAGCACATCGCGCGCCGTGACAACGGTGATCGGCCTATTCCTTGCGCTCATGCTGTTGCTTGTTCCGAGCATCGCCGCATCTACGTCAACAGCAACAATGAACATGCTCCACGACGAGCAGATTCGTATCCTCGAACAAGTACGGCTCGGCAATGAGGATACAAGTCGACTCGGGAGAGAGCCTGCGGTCCGACGCCAGGCATTCGACCTTGGGATTACGCAACTCACCGATCCGCTCGTGGTGGCACCACAGTGAACAACGTGCCGCAGAGCAGGTTAACAAATCCGGTGGTCCGGACAGACTCACGCCCGCGCACGAAAGTCACCGCTGCGCTCATCGCACTTGCTGCAATCGTCTGCCTCGCTCGCCTCTTGCAGTGGCAGGTCATTGAGCGCGACCGGCTGCTCGCCGCTGCCGCATCACAATCGTCAGCAAGCATCGTGCAGTCACCTCCACGCGGGACGATCACAGATAGCAGCGGCGTAGTCGTGCTTGCGACAACCGTGATGCGCTACCGGCTCACAGCACTACCAGGCCGCATCGCTGCGAGCGAGCGCCCTGCGGTGGCCGCGCGTCTTGCTGAACTTATCGGCGGCGAGGCGGGGGATAGCGAGCGCATTCGTGCACTCCTGGAGTCTGGCCGAACACGCGTGACGATCCATCCAGGGGTTGATGATGCAGCAGCGGAGCGCATTCAATCTGCAGTGAGCAGTGGTGAACTAACCGGACTCTCCCTCGAGCAGGTACGACTTCGAAGCTACCCCCAGCCTGGCGGGAGCCCTGGCACGAGCCTCGCGAGCCAGGTCCTTGGGTTCGTCAATTCAGACGGGCTTGGCCAGTACGGCGTTGAGGGCTACTACGACGAGGCGCTTGCCGGCTCTGCGCGAGTGACAGATGTCAGTCGCGATACGAGTGGCAACCTGAGTACGGTTGAGGTCGCCGCCGGACACCCTGGTGTCGACCTGCAGCTGTGTATCGACGCGCGCATTCAGTCGATGGTTGAGCAGGAGATTGCGGTCGCGGGCGTCGCCGACCTTGCTGATTCCGTGAGCATGGTCGTGATGGACCCCTACACGGGCGCCGTGATCGCCTCTGCATCGTGGCCCTCATTCGATGGCAACTCATATGGGGTTACCGCTGCGCGCGACCCGAGTCGATTCATGGACCCTGCCATTAGCTCTGTCTACGAGCCCGGCTCGGTCATGAAGGCGCTGACCGCCACAGCGGCGCTGGAAGAGGGGGTCGCTTCGCCATCAACGATCTACAACGATGAGCGGGTGCTCTACCTCGATGATGGGGTGACACGCGTGCGTAATTCAGACCTCAAGTCGCGTGGTCCGATCTCCATGACGGAGGCGCTCGCCTATAGCCGCAACATCGTCTTCTCGAAGGTTGCATTGAGTCTTGGCGATACAACGACAGCCGCAGCCAATCGCCTCTACGCCACCTGGCTACGCTTCGGCGTTGGCGGGAGGACCGGTGTCGATCTTGCTGGCGAGAATCAGGGGATTGTCCGCGACCCATCAGAGACACGATGGCGTCAGATCGATCTTGCAAACGCCTCCTTCGGCCAAGGTGTTGGCGTGACACTCATGCAGCTGGCAACGTTCTACTCGTCACTCGTCAACGGTGGTGTACTGGTTCGACCGCGCGTGGTTGCAGCGGTCAATGGGGTGCCAACGCCGATCACCGTGCGAGGGACGGCAACGACACCAGCGGTATCGCGACAAATGATTCAGATGACCTCGAGTGTCTTGCAGATTGCACCGTTCTACCGACAGGCGGCAGCGATTCCATCCTTCGTGTACGGCGGCAAGACGGGCACGGCACAAATCTGGATGCCCGATGCGAAGAACGGTGTGGGCGCATACGACCAGGAACACTTCAACTTCACGTTTATCGGCTGGTTCGGCCGTACGGCACCCGAGTATGTAATTGCGACGACCATCCATCACGCCACGCCGAAGCACATGGCCGTTGGCTGGTGGCAGAACAAGATTGAATCATGGGAACTCTTCCGTCGCGTCGCGCAAGACATCATCTCCGTTTACGGCATCACCCCCGCGGCTGTCTCCGACAGCCGCTCGACTTCCCCCGCCCACCCCGGGTCGCCGGGACCCTCCGCTCCGGTGGCACCGGCGGTGGGCGGGGTCTCTCTCCCTACTCGGCGCGAAGCGTGGGGAGGGTAGCGTGCAGACATCCGTCGGACGTCGCATTCACGGGCCACTCGCGCTGGATGGTGTGGAACTTGCAGCGCTTCTCAATGGCGAGGTGCGGGTAGCTGGCGCACGAAAGATTCGTGGCGCAGCGATCGACTCACGCCTCGTCGGCGATACACCAGGTTGCGCCTTCTTTGCACTTCCTGGCGCGCGGACCGATGGCCGCCTTCACGCCGTGGCCGCACTCCATGCAGGCGCTGCAGCCGTGGTGATCTCCCGCGCAGACGGGAGCGAGAGCGCCGAGGTCGCGGAAGCGCTCCGCGCGCTCGATGATGCAGCAAAGAGCGCAGGCGCATCGGTCGTGGTTGTCCCTAATGCACTGCACGCCCTTGGAACAGCAGCTACGGCATGGCGTGCGCGCTTCGACCTTGAGGTGATTGGCGTCACTGGCTCAGTGGGGAAGACGACAACGAAAGAGTTCATCATGGCAGCGCTCGGCGGGGTGGCGGAGGGCTGCTACTCAACGCCAGGGAATGCCAACAACGAGATCGGTCTCCCGCTCGCGCTCCTGAATCTCCCCGATGAAGCCACACGCTTTGTCGCCGAGATGGGGATGTATGTACTCGGTGACATCCGTTCGTTGTGCGCTATCGCGCAGCCGCGCATTGGCGTGGTCACGGCGGTCGATGCGGTGCACGCTGAACGGGCTGGCGGGATTGCTGCCATCGAGAGCGGCAAGGGGGAACTTATCGCCGCCCTCCCCGCCGACGGCCAGGCGATCCTTGCAGCAGATGATCCACGGGTGGTCGCAATGGGGAGCCGTGGCCCGGCACGTGTTCGCACTGCAGGTCGCGCGGCAGATGCCGATGTCGCTATTCGCGACGCGCACCTCATTGAGCGGAGCTCGCATACAAGCGTGCTCCTCGCCACGACGGAGGGAGAGGTGCAGCTTGAGTTGCCGGTGTTTGGTGCACACTTTGCCCAAGCTGCTGCACTTGCGATCGCTGTTGCGCAGGCATGCGGTGTGTCGGCGACGATCGCGGGCGAGCGTTTACACAGCGCCTCACTGCCGTCTGGTCGAGCGACAACGCAACTGGCGGGCGGAGTTCGAATTATCGACGACACCTACAACGCTGCGCCACGAAGCATGGCCGCTGCGCTTGCCACCCTGGCGGCGTGCACGGGGCAGCGATTCGCTGTGCTGGGTGCCATGGGCGAGCTCGGCGACGGGTCTGCAGCTGCGCATGAGGCGATCGGCCGCACTGCCGCCAGCTCGGAACTCGCGATGCTCATCGTGATAGGGAGTGAGGCCGACGGGATTGCCGAGGGTGCTCGTGCAGGGGGCATGAGCGTTGAGCAGATCTTACGCCTCCCGGCCGACGCGGCTGGACTCGCGGCAGCGGCAGGGATGCTCGGCGACCGAGTGGCTCCAGGCAGCACCATCCTCGTGAAGGCTTCGCGCTCCGTTGGGCTCGAGCGACTGGTTGAGACGCTCATGAAGCAGCTCGGTGGGGTGACGCAATGATCGCCATTGTCCAGGCGCTGGTCCTTGCGTTCGCGTGTGTTGCATTTGTGATGCCTGCCTATCTGCGCCTGCTGAAGTATTCAGGGTTCGGCAAGCGCATTCGGCGTGACTACGGCCTCGACCACCACATCGTCAAAGAGGGCACCCCCACGATGGGTGGCCTCCTCCTTGTCGCAGTCGTCATCTCGCTCGCACTCCTTCTTGATGCAGTCGACGCGTCAACGTATGCAATCCTGCTCGCCCTGTTGGGCGTCGGCCTCCTCGGTGCATTCGACGATTGGTTGAACGCACGCACGGGCGACGGGATCTCGCCTCGCATGAAGATCACCTGGCAGCTTGCGGTATCGGTGATCTCCGCGATCTATCTCCAGCAGCACTTTGCCTTTTCGAGCGTCGTCGTCCCGTTTGTTGGCGAGGTGAGCATCGGCGTTGTTCCGTGGATCGTGCTGGCGGTCACAGCGATCATCAGCACGAGTAACGGCGTAAACCTTACCGACGGTCTCGATGGCCTTGCTGGCGGGACGATGGTCTTCGCATGGTTGAGCTATATGGTGGTCGCGCTGCTCAATGCACCAGGCCAGTTCAACGTGGCAATTGTCTGCTCGCTTATCGCTGGCGTCCTCGTCGGCTTCCTCTGGTTCAACATTCACCCGGCTGCGATCATCATGGGAGACGCTGGTGCGCTCGGATTTGGCGCCGCCCTCGCCGTGACTGGCCTGGTCACGGGCCATGTGCTTCTCCTCCCGTTCATTGGCGTGATCTTCGTTGTCGAGACGGGCTCCGTGATTGTGCAGAACATCAGCAAGCGCCTGCTCGGACGACGCATCTTTACGCAAACACCGATCCATCACCACTTTGAAAAGATGGGTTGGGCAGAGACGCAAATTACCTTCCGCTTCTGGGTGGTTGGCGCCATCGGCGGGGTGATCGGTGTCGTCATCTTCCTTGCAACGCGCGGGCAGGTGTAGCGAGATGGGCCACACGCTCCGGCTGCTCGATCTCGAGGCCGACGCCGTGCGTGGGGGAAGCCTTGCTGGCGCACAGCTCCTCGTACTTGGTGCGGGTCGAACCGGTGAGGCGGTGGCGCGATTTGCACATGCCGCTGGCGCGCTCGTCACGATTCATGACAGCGCGGCGAGTGAGAAGACCCAGGCGATTGGGGCGGTGCTTTCACCACTCGGTATTCGTGCCGTATTTGGTGAGACTGCCGAGCTTGCCGAGCTGTTTGCGCAGGCCGATCTTGTTGTCCATAGCCCCTCTGTGACGCTCGGCTTCCCAACCGTTGCGCCAAGCGTTGCGGGGCCGCTTGAGGCGTTCGCGAAGGCGGCACTCGCGCTCACCGGCGAGACGGGAACTCCCGGAAAGATCCTCATAAGCGAACCAGAATGGACGAGTCGCCTCCTGGGGAATCGCTGGCGAGTCGGCGTGACGGGCACGAAAGGGAAGACCTCAACGAGTGCACTCCTCGCTGCGATCCTCGCCACCGATCCACAGCACCCAGTTGCATTTGGTGGCAACAATGGTGCGCCACTGATTGAGCGCGCGCTGGAGATGCCCGAGAGTGTGCGCGTCGTCCTTGAGCTCTCAGAGCTTCAGCTGCCAACGATGTACGGCGCGATTGATGTTGGTGTGTATACGAATGTCTCTGCCGACCACCTTGATCGCCACGGTTCGGTGGAGTCGTATCGGCGCGTCAAGCAGCGGCTTGCAGGGCTGATCAACGAGTCGGGGACACTTATTGTCAACCTCGACGATCCAGTCACCGCTGCGTATGCAGGCGAGGGGCGCGTAGCAACGGTTACCTATCGCCGTGACGTGCCGCTTCCTGGCGGGGTCGGCGTCGTAGACGGATGGATCATCGCCGCAGGTGTCCAGCGTGCGGCACGCTACGGCGGTGGTGCCGCCGCAACAGGGCCAGGCGGGCGCATCATGCCCGTCGGCGAGATCCAGATGCCGGGAGACCACAGCATCAGCAACGTGCTCGCTGCGGTCAGCGCCGCACTCGTGGCTGGAATTGCACCAGACGCAATTCGCAAGGCGGTAGCGGGCTTCAAGGGCGTACCGCATCGCCTCGAACCAGTTGGCACCATCGATGGGATCCAGTTCATCAATGATGGCCAGGCAACGCAGCCAGACGCGGTCATTGCGGCACTCAATACGTTCAGGAAGCCACTCATCCTCTTGGCCGGAGGGCGGAGTAAGGGCGCCGATCTGCGTGCACTCACTGCCGTCGTCGGTGAGCGATGCAGTGGGGCGGTGCTCTTTGGTGAACTTGCCGACGAGCTCGAGCAGCTCTTTCGCAGTGCTGGCGTGACAACGATTGAGCGTGCTGCAACCATCGACGATGCTGCACGCTGCGGCCTTAATCTGGCGCGTGCAGCTGTGGGGGCAAAGATCGATCCAGGGTTTGGGGGCGAGGCACTCGCGACCGTGCTCCTGAGCCCGATCGGCTCCTCCTACGACATGTTCAACAACCCATTTGGCGCGCGCGGTGATGCATTCCGTGACGCAGTGAAACAGATGAGATCAGAGGTGCACGCATGAGTCGCGTGCTCCGCGCTCCAAGCCCACCAGCAATGAGCGGTGCGCGCCCCGTGCAGTCTGCATCGGTACGAACACTTCGTCCTGCGCAGCGACCTTTCGACTCGATTCTGCGTATTCGTCGTCCTGCTGCTGACGCATGGATTACGGTGACGGCGCTCTTCCTGACCTGCGTGGGCGTGCTCATGGTCTTCTCGGCCTCCGCACTCAACTCGCTGCTCAATAGTAACGATGCCTATGCGACAGGATCTCGTCAGCTGCTCTACGCCGTTGCCGGTTGCGCAGGCCTCCTCTTCCTCTCGGCTACCGACTACCGTCGCTGGCGCGTCCTCGCAACCCCGTTCCTCATGCTCTCGCTCGTGATGCTCGTGTTGGTCATGATTCCTGGCATTCCGACCGATGGTGGGCTTCGACGCTCACTTGATCTTGGGCCAGTCAGCATCCATGCGGCAGAGGTGGCGAAGCTCGCACTCGTCGTCTTCCTCGCAGCGCAACTCTCCCAGCGCGGGCACGCACTCTCGGATGTTCGCGGGACGATCCTCCCCCTGACGCTGGTGATTGCGACCGCCGTTTGCCTTGTCCTCGTGGAGCCAGACCTTGGCACTGCTGGCGTACTCGGGTTGATCGGCCTCTCCATCCTCTTCTCTGCTGGCATCCCCTTGCGCTGGGTCCTCACCTTCGGCGTTGCGGGAGCGCTGGCGGCGCTTGTTGCCATCGCGCTCAATGAGTACCAATCAGCACGACTCGGTGGCTGGATGGATCCATTCGTTGATCCGCTGGGCAGCTCGTATCAGACACTGCAAGGGCTGATGTCGATGGCGCTTGGCGGCCCGCTCGGAACGGGGATCGGATCGAGCCAGCAGCCAGGAGGGATCGTCGTCCCATACTCCTGGAACGACTATATCTACGCCGTGGTGGGGCAAGAGTTCGGCATCGCCGGCGCGGTGCTCGTCATTCTCGCATTCCTGCTGATCGCGATTCGCGGCCTACGCGTCGCAGATCGTGCCCCAGACACATTCGGCGCACTGATCGCCGTCGGCATCACGACCTGGATTTGCGGACAGGCGTTCATCAACATTGGTGTCGTGCTCGCCGTTCTCCCCGTTACCGGCGTGCCGCTCCCGTTCGTATCGCAGGGAGGCTCGTCACTCATCGTGCTACTCGCAGCCATTGGGCTCCTCTTGTCGGTTTCGCGTGAGACGATGGGGGAGGCAGAGCAAGGAGGGACCGATGCGCGTCTTGATCGCGGGCGGTGGAACCGGGGGGCACCTGTTCCCCGGGTTCGCTATCGCTCGTTCGCTCCGCCGTCTCCATACCAACGCTGAGATCCACTGGGTTGGTGGCCAGCGCGGCATCGAGGCACGCCTCGTCCCAGCAGAGGGCTACCCGCTGACGCTGCTTGCTGCGCCAAGCTTGCGCCCAGCTGGAGCTGGTCCACTTGCTGCCTTGCGAGACGGGCTGCGCCTTCTGCGCTCCATTCCACAGGTGATTCAGATGATTCGGCGCGTCAAGCCAGATGTCATCTTCTCAACAGGTGGATACATCGCAATCCCCGTGCTCATCGCCGCGGCAGTGACACGCACGCCGAGTCTCATGTGGGAGGGAAACGTTCAGGCGGGGCGGAGCAACACACTCGTTGCGCCACTTGCGACAATTCGGGCAGTGGCCTGGGATGCAACGCGCCAACGCGCTCCGTGGAACGGCGCTCAGACGAGAACGACAGGAACGCCGGTGCGATCGCTCGTTGGAGTCGATCGGACCGTAGCCCGCCAGGCACTCGGCCTCTCTGACCGCGACCGACTCCTCCTTGTCTTCGGGGGCTCGCAGTATGTGCGGCGCTTCGACCTCGCCCTTGATTCCGCGCTTGAACAAATCTTGGAAGACTGGCACGTGCTCCATGTCGTAGGTGATGCCGTGACGGCTGCAGAGCATCGAGCTCATGGGCTTCCTGCGGAGTTGCGTGGTCGCTATCACGCAGTTCCGTTCCTTGCCGATGGCGCAATGGAGCGCGCACTGGTTGCCGCCGACGTCCTTCTCGGACGTTCTGGCGCCTCAACCGTGGCAGAGGCATCGATCGCAGGGTTGCCGAGCATCCTCGTCCCGTACCCGTTCGCTGGCGGACACCAGCGTGCAAATGCAGAGGCACTTGCTGCGGCGGGTGGTGCAACGCTCATCGATGATCAGGCGTTCAACGAGGCGACCTTGCGCGCGGCGCTCGCACCGCTTGCCGATGCTGCAACGCGCGCCCGTATCGGTGCAGCCGCTGCAGGACTCGCACGTCCGGATGCTGCCGATGTGATCGCGCACATGCTCACAGATCTTGGTGGTCATCGTGGTTAATGCGCCACGGAGCGCCGTAGAAGATGCCGCACGCGAACTCGAGCGACGCCTCGGACTCCGCCCAGAGCGTGGTGGGCTCCTTGCCGCCCACACGACGATGCGCGTTGGTGGCCCTGCCGACCTGCTCGTTGAGGTCGAGGATCGATTCACCTTGCGTGGCGTTGTTCGCCTCGCACAAAGCCGCGGCTGGCCACTCATGCTGCTCGGACGTGGGAGTAACCTCATTGTTGGTGACGGCGGAGTCCGCGGCATCGTGCTGCTCAATCGAAGTCGTGCCGTGACACATGGGGCCGACGGCGTCACGCTCACGTTTGACTCTGGGGTGCCGATGGCGAAGGCGGCAACCATTGCCGCGGAGGCTGGTCTCACCGGTCTCGAGTTTGCCCTTGCGATCCCAGGCAATATCGGTGGTGCGATCTGGGCGAATGCCGGTGCGCACGGCGCTGAGATCGCTACCGTTCTCACTCACGCCTCTCTGCTTCATGCCGACGGCAGTGAGAGCGAGGTGCCAGCAAGTGCGTTGCAGTTCGCCTACCGCGAGTCACGCTTCAAGTCAGCAGCGGGAGCTGGTGAGGTGATCCTCGGCGGAACCTTCAAGCTGACCAGCGAAGAGCCCGCCGTGATCCGCGAACGGCTTGAAGAGATCCGTCGCTGGCGTCGCGAGCACCAGCCGCTCGGAATCCCGAGCGCGGGGAGCATCTTCCGCAATCCACCGACCGGACCGAGCGCGGGCGCCCTCATCGAAGCCGCCGGGCTCAAGGGGTTCCGCATTGGTGCTGCCGAGGTGTCAACGATGCATGCGAACTGGATCCTTAATCGTGGCGGAGCAACCGCTGCCGACGTGCGTGCGCTGCACGATCACTGCATTCAAGTGGTGCGCGATGTATCTGGTGTCACGCTGCAATCTGAAGTTGCGTTCGTTGGCGAGTTCACGCTGGAGCACGCATGAGCCAGAGCAGCGAAGAACACGTCGTCGTCTTCTTTGGTGGAACGAGCGCGGAGGCCGAGGTCTCTGTTGTCTCAGGAACGGCAATTGCCGAGGCGCTCCTCGACCGCAACGTTCACGTGCTGCAGGTGCTCGTCGCGCGTGACGGAGGGGCCGCGCTCCTCCCATCGCTGCACCGTCGTGGTGGACGCTCCCCACAGATGTACACGGCTTCTACTGCGGGCACGGAGCTCACATGCACCTTTGAACCGCTTGACGCGCTCCTGGAGCGCATTGCACATGAGCATGTCGACCTTGTTGCGATTCCCGCCTTGCATGGGCCAGGCGATGAGGATGGCGAGGTACAAGTGGCCCTAGATCGCCGTGGGATCCCCTTCGTCGGGGCGGCACATGCGGCTGCACGCCTCGGCATGGAGAAGCATCAGTTCAAGGCACTTGCTCATGCACTCGGTCTGCCAACGTTGCCCTACCTCCTCGTCACACGTCAGGAGTGGGCTGCAGACCAGGCGGCAGTACGTGCGCGCGTCGCAGCCTTTGCCGCAGAGCATACGGATGGGGGAGCGCTCATCGGCAAGCCAACAGCGCACGGCTCATCCATTGGGATGCGCATCGCGCGGGGGGAGAGCGAGTGGCCAGAAGCGATTGAGCTCGCACTGCGCTTTGGTGATGTTGCGCTGCTCGAACCGTATCTTGAGCGCCCGCGTGAGCTTGAGGTGGCGCTTCTGGAGTATCCCGATGGTCGCGTCGAGGCGCTCGGTCCCGGTGAGGTCTTCTCTGGGCGGGAGTTCTATGACTATGACGCGAAGTACCTGCCGGGGGTCTCACGAACAACGACGAGTGTCGACATCCCCCACGCACTCCGCGCCGAGCTCCATGCCGCAGCGACGCAACTCTTTGCGGCGTCGGGCTGCCGCGACCTTGCCCGCATCGATTTCCTTCTCGCCCGAACCGGCTCACGTGCCGATGCGTGGTTCATCTCTGAGATCAACACCTTCCCTGGATTTACGCCGATCTCGCTCTACCCTGCACTGGCTGAGGCGGCAGGAATCGGATTTGCCGATCTCTGCCTCCAACTCGTTGCAACGGCGCGTGCCCGCGGCGGGGCGGCGCAGTGAGCGGCCGACAGAGATATCCAACACGCAGCGGCGCGCGACCGTTCGCACCAGGGCAGGCACCAGCTGGCGTACGGCCGGGGCTGGCCGGCGCACGTCAACGCCCAGGCGTTACGCCACCATCTGGTCGAGGTTTGTCGCCCCGCCTGAACGCTGCATGGCGTGCACGCGTGCGCTGGCTTGGTATCGCCATCATTGCCCTGACGGTTCTCGTCACCCCAGTCGTCGCGGCACGCTCTCGGATCGCCCCCATCACGACGATTGAAGTACGAGGCGCGACCCTCCTCAGCCCCGATGCGCTGCGACAGGCCGCAGGCATTCCGCTCGGGAGCAATCTCCTTGCCGTCGACCTTCGGGCAGTGCAACTGTCACTTGCCGCACTCCCATTCGTCGCCTCTGTTCAGGTTCGCGCAGCGCTCCCAGATCGCGTGGTCATTGATGTGCATGAGGCACCCCTCCTGATGCGCTGGCGTGTTGCTGGCAGCGAGTGGCTCATCGGCGGAGACGGGCGCGTGATTGGCGCAGCAACAGAGCGCATCCTCGCCCCAACCGCCGCAGCGCAGATCGACGTCTTGCCACTCATTGATGACCAGCGCGCTACGGCGGAGCTCATGTCGGGCGCAGCGTTTGCCGCGTCCACGATCGACCCGATCATTCTTGATGCGGCAACGCGCCTCGCTGGGCTGTCGCCCGTCGACGCAGGAAGCGCATCGACCAGCTTCGCGCTCACCATTCTCGACCAGTATGGATTCACCCTCCATGCGACTGGCGGCGGAGCAGATTGGGCAGCGGTATTTGGCACCTATTCCGCCTCCATTCGCTCCACGGCGCTGATCCCCGGACAGGTACGCCTCCTCCGCAGCCTCCTCAAGGGGCGAGAGGCGGCAATCGGGTGGGTGTTCCTTGCAGATGACCAGGCGGGTACCTTCACCCCACGCGGCGTTCAGCCGCCGCCTCCGCCAAGCGCCGAACCAAGCCAACTCCCCTCAATGCTGCCCGAACTGAGTCCGTCGCCGAGCGCTACGGCGAGTGGGAGTACGCCATGAGGGAGCCGATGAGTCCCCACGCCTTCGGGTGGAGGGTATGATGCGCGGAAGGTCACAGGAGCGGGAGGGTAGGGGAATGGAAGAACGATTTACAACCGTGGCAGCGATTGACATCGGCACCTCGAAGGTCGCATGCGCCATTGCGCATATCGGCGGCCTCGACGGCGCAATCTCGGTCATCGGCAAGGGGACTGCTGTCAATACGGGGATGCGCAAGGGCGTCGTCACCGACATTGAAAAGACCGGCGCCGCAATCAAGGCGGCCGTTGACGCCGCAGAGCGCCTCTCCGGCTACGAGATCCAGCACGCAACCATCACCGTATCGGGGAGCCATGTTGAAGGCATGAACTCGAGCGGCAAGGTTGCAGTTGCCAATCCAGACCGTGAGATTCGCAGCGACGACGTTGACCGC
Organism: uncultured Chloroflexota bacterium; assembly: GCA_903864185.1. GTDB lineage: Bacteria > Chloroflexota > Limnocylindria > Limnocylindrales > Limnocylindraceae > Limnocylindrus. The sequence goes on from CAIPEX010000054.1 coordinate 13,423, forward strand.
GTGCTCGACGTTTGCCGCGCGATTCAGGTACCAAGCTCCCGCATGCTCTTGAACGTGCTCCCCTCCTCGTACATCGTGGATGGGCAAGAAGGCATTCAGCAGCCGCTCGGCATGGTTGCGTATAGCCTCGAGGCTCGTGCACACTTGATTACGGCTGGCAGCACGGCCGTCCAGAATCTTGAGAAGTGCGTGCAGTATGCAGGTATCGCCGTTGACGACTACGTGCCAGCATCGCTCGCCGCTGCGGAGTTGACCCTCACCGAGACCGAGCGCGACCTCGGCACGGTCCTTGTCGACATTGGCGCAGAGACATGCGATATCGCCGTCTTCTATCAGAATGCCGTTGTGCATACCGCAGTCCTCCCGATCGGCGGCGCGTTCATCACGCGCGACGTAGCGATTGGGCTCAAGACCAGCCTGGCCGCCGCCGAAGAGTTGAAGACGAGCTACGGGACCTGCGACCTCCGCACGGTGAGCGTGAGCGAGCGCTATACGGTGCCAGATGAGCCTGGTGATCGCTACATCGAGCGAGCCGATCTCGCGCGCATCATTGAGGCGCGCATGAGTGAGATCTTCGAGATGATCGCCGGCGTCATTGCCGCCGCAGGTCCAGAGGTGACGAGCGCTGGTGTCGTCCTTACAGGCGGTGGCGCGCAGCTTGAGGGGATCGAGGCACTTGCGCGCGCCATCCTCAAGACAGGGGTACGCGTTGCGTCTCCAGTCGGGCCACTCGCTGGCATCTTGGATGACTTCCGCGGGCCAGCCCAGGCGGCCATCCTCGGACTCTTCTCGTGGGTCGCGGTCGGCCTCGAGGAGGCAGGCGTTGCAGAGGAGCCATCAAGCAGCCTTCTCGGCCGGGTTGGGGGTGCCTTTACCGGTGTCTTCTCTCGGTTCCGCAGGTAGTGCGCACCGTCGTGCGAGTGCGCCGCGCTGCTAGACTCGCTGGAATCGTACAGGCGCGCCCCCTGACGTCGCTGACGCAGGAGCGCTGCGTGAGCATCGGAGGATAGGGGAGATGGCTTCGCAGACCGAGAACTTCGCCCTCATTCGCGTCGTTGGCGTCGGCGGCGCAGGATCGAATGCCGTCAATCGGATGATCCGTGCCGAACTCCTTGGCGTTGAATTCATCGCGGTGAACACTGATGCTCAGGCGCTGGTGAAGTCACACGCGCCGACACGCATTCGCATCGGCGACGGAATCTCCCGCGGCCTTGGTGCTGGCGGCGACTCAGCCGTTGGCGAGCGCGCTGCACGCGAAGATCTCGAGAACCTCCGTACTGCCCTTGCGGGCTCCGACCTTGTCTTTGTCACGGCCGGTATGGGCGGCGGCACCGGCTCTGGTGCAGCACCTGTCGTTGCGCAGGTCGCAAAAGAACTCGGCGCACTCACGATCGGCATCATTACCAAGCCGTTCGCCTTTGAGGGGAAGCGCCGCTCGACGGTTGCCGATGCTGCCGCAGCAGAGCTCCGCAAGCATGTCGACACGATGATCGTCATCCCAAATGAGCGCCTCCTTACCGTTGTAAGCCGGCAGACCTCGATGGAAGACTCGTTCCGCATTGCCGACGATGTCCTGCGCCAGGCGGTGCAGGGCGTCAGCGATGTGATCACAGTCCCTGGCCTGATCAATCTTGACTTCGCCGACGTACGAACGATCATGCGCGACGCTGGCACGGCCCTGATGGGGATCGGCCGCGCGAGCGGCGAGAACCGTGCGCTTGCAGCGGCAGAGCTGGCAATCGCCTCGCCGCTGCTCGAAGTGGATATCCGTGGCGCAACGGGCGTCCTCGTGAGTGTCGCTGCATCTGCCACCGTTACGCTCCACGAGGTGAACGAGGCGGTGAACTACGTCAAGGATCGTGCCGACTCCGACGCGAACATCATCTTCGGCACATCGCTCGATGAGTCACTCGGTGACGAGATCCAGATCACCGTCATTGCAACCGGATTCACCGAACAGGCACCCGGCTCGCGTGGCACCTATACCCCGACCTATCAGCCGGCTGCTGCTCCCGTGGCGCCGCCAGTGGTAGCGGAGCAGCCATTCCGCTCGCGGATTGACGAGGTTGCCGTTGCAGAGCACCAGCCGAGCGCGAGCCAATGGGAGCCAACGCCGGTTTCCGTGCAAAGCGATCCGACACCGATAGCGGAGGAGATGCCGCTTGACGCTGCTGGCATTGCGCCAGCCGCTGTCTCTGGGGACGAGCTCGAGATTCCCGCCTTCCTCCGTCGTCGGCCCTGACACCCTCGCCCGTCTCCTCGCTCGCGCAACGTCTTTCAGATATCAACGCTCGCATTGCCGCTGCAGCGGCGCGCTCTGGTCGCCCTGCCACATCGGTTGAACTCCTTGCAGTAACGAAGACGCTCCCTGCCGAACGCCTCGCCGAGGCGGTTGACCTGGGCATGCTCCGCTTTGGCGAAAACCGTGTGCAAGAGCTCGTTGCGAAGCGTGACGAGCTCGAGCGCTTGCGCCCCGGGTGCGGTGCAACATGGGACCTCATCGGGCCCCTGCAGTCGAACAAGGTTCGGCTGGCGATGGGTGCGGCCGATCGCATCGCAACGATCGATAGCCTCGACCTCTTAGCGCGCGTCGAACGTATCGCCGTCGAGCGTGGTGCCCCTGCGCACATCGCGGTGCAGGTCAATGTCGATGCTGATCCCGCGAAGGCAGGATTCTCTGCCGAAGAACTCCCACAGCGCCTTCCTGCCCTAATCGCGGCAATCGGGCGCGGGTTCGTCGTGATCGACGGGGTGCTCACCGTCGGCCGCCAGACGAGCGACGTTGCCGTGGCGCGCCGCACCTTCGCTGCCCTGCACATGGTTGCACAGGAGCTCCACGCAGCCGCACTGAGCGCAGGGGTCGCTGTCGGTCCGCTTATCTCTGCGGGGATGAGCAACGACTTCGAGCTGGCGATCGAGGAGGGTTCGACGCAGGTACGGATTGGGAGTGCACTTTTCGGTGCGCGCGAGTAGGCTAGCGGCATGAATGAGTCGCTTCTCTTCGTTGCGGACCTTGTCCTGCAGACCCTCTGGTGGGTCGTCTTGGGGCGCATCCTCATCTCGTGGTTCGACCCGGCGGGGAGTGGCCGTATCGCTCGCACCCTCATCGAGATGAGCGAGCCGATCCTTGCACCGCTACGGCGCATCCTCCCGCCACTCGGCGGCATCGACTGGTCGCCACTGGCGACGATGCTCCTCCTGCAGTTCTTGCGGCGCCTCGTCTAGAATCCGCCCCTCGGGCGATTAGCTCAGTTGGTTAGAGCGCACGGTTCACATCCGTGAGGTCACTGGTTCGAGTCCAGTATCGCCCACCACGCTCGGTCCGCTTTTTCTTACGTTCGTTTTCCTTGACATTGCCCTGAGGTGGCCATACCCTCGGCTTCAGACGTTTCCACGTGGCACTCCGCCGCGGTTGCGCCTCACGCGTGGGGCACGCAGACTGCGGAAAGGACGCCACCAATGACTGCTACCCCTATTGCGCGACGTTCTTCATTCGTACTGAGCATCGCCCTGCTCGCCACCCTCCTGCTGGGCACCCCCGCACCCGTCCGTGCTGTCGCACCATATGCCGAGCTCTGGGTAGCCCAGCGCGGAGCCGCGAGCGCACCAGGGAGCTCCTGCAGCAACCCGGGCTACAAGGGGAAGAGCAACGCGGCGATCCAGGCCGCCATTGACGATGCCGCCGACAACGCCGTCATCCACCTCTGCCCTGGGAGGTACGCCATCACGGCCACGCTCGAGATCACCGGCATCGCCGTCACCCTTAGTGGCGCTGGGGCGAAGACAACGATCCTCGACGGTGGGGCCACAGTGCGGAAAGATGGCACCTGGGTGATTGGCGGAGTGCAGATCCTCGACACCGATGATGATCTCAACGTTGTGGACCTCGCCTTCCAAAATGGGCGTGGTGGTTACGGCGGTGCAATCAGCGGCGGCGGTGCAACGAACATCATCGACAGCACCTTCACAAAAAACAGCACGGGCGGCGAAGGCGGTGCCGTTTATAGCGAAGGTGCACTTTACGTCCTTCGCAGCACCTTCACGAAGAACAGCGCAGTTGACTACGGCGGCGCCATTGACGCCTACAACACCGTCACGATCGTCGACAGCACCTTCACGAAGAATCACTGTGAAGGAACAGGTGGTGCCGTCTGGAACACCGGAGGCGACGCGACGATCCTCAACAGCACCTTCACGAAGAACAGTGCAGATGACGATGGCGGCGCGCTCTGGATTAATCGAGATGCCTTTGTTGCTAACAGCACCTTCACGAAGAACCGCACAGCTGCCAACGGCGGCGCTGTCTATGGCTGGGACTCTGTCACCGTGACTGCCAGCACCTTCACGAAGAACAGCGCAGCCAACGCGGGTGGCGCTGTCTACAGCCCGGGTGACGCCACCGTGACCGCCAGTACCTTCACGAAGAACAACGGGACCTACGGCGGCGCCGTCTACACCTGGGGTGACGCCACGGTGACCGCCAGCGTATTCACGAAAAACAGCGCGGTGTACACAGGCGGTGCGATCTGGATCTACTCTCCGAACTTCGAGAGCCTTCTCGCTAGTATCGGGAACACCTTTACGAAGAACCGAGACGTACTTGGTGGGAGTGCGCTCTATCTCTTGTGCGGCGATTATGAGGGAACAATCGCGTACTTCCGTACGGTCAATACGCTCCGTAGGAACTCGTCAACGAGCATTAACACCCCTTCGGTTTGCCCGTAGCGTGCGGAGTGCTGCGCGATTCGTGTACTAGTTTCCGCTCGCTGCTAGCCGCCGCAGCACCGCCGGCATGATCCCGCCGTGGCGATAGGTCTCACCCTCGATAGGGCCATCGAGGCGGACCAGCACCGTAAATGTGGTGCGTGCGTTGCTTGCTGGATGGACGGCATCGACTGAGATCTTGGATCGCGGGGTGAGAGTGCTGAGCCCAGTAATCGTGAATGCCTCTTCTCCGGTGAGGCCGAGCGACGCAGCGGATTCGCCAGGGAGGAACTGCAACGGGAGTACGCCCATGCCGATTAAGTTGGATCGATGAATCCGCTCGTACGATTGGGCGATCACGGCACGGACGCCGAGCATGCGGGTCCCCTTGGCGGCCCAGTCGCGTGAGGAGCCCGAACCGTACTCACGCCCTGCAAGGATGATCAGCGGCGTGCCGTCTGACCCGTAGCGGCTCGCCGCGTCGGCAACGGGGAGGAGCTCATCACTCGGGAGGTAGCGCGTTACTGGTCCTTCCGCACCGCCAGCGAGGATGTTGCGCAGCCGTGTGTTAGCGAAGGTGCCACGCATCATCACCTGGTCGTGGCCGCGGCGCGATCCGTACGAGTTGAAATCTGCAGCCTCAATGCCGTGCTCGATGAGCCAGCGCCCAGCAGGCGAGTCTTTCTTGATGACGCCGGCTGGCGAGATGTGGTCGGTCGTCACAGAGTCGCCAAGGACAAGGAGCGCGCGTGCGCCAGTCAGATCGGCAATGGGGGCCGGCGTGATCATGATCCCTTCGGTGAATGCGGGACGCGCAATGTACGTGGAGTGGGAATCCCACGCGTAGGTGCCCCCAGTTGGGACGACGAGGCCCTGCCATCGCGCATCACCGTCGTAGAGGCTGCGATAGCTCGATCGGTAGAGGTTCGCATCTGCTGCAGCGGCGACCGCGGCAGCCACCTCTTCGTCTGCTGGCCAGAGATCACGCAGATAGACCGGCGTGCCAGCGGCGTCTGTGCCGAGTGGATCGCGTGTTGGGTCGATCGCGACGTTGCCCGCGAGCGCGAGGGCGACGACGAGTGGTGGTGATGCGAGGTAGGCGGCACGTACGGCAGGGTGGATCCGCCCCTCGAAGTTGCGGTTGCCGGAGAGGACAGCTGCCACCACCAGATCATTGCGCTCGATGCTCGCTGCAACTTCTAGATCGAGTGGCCCTGAGTTTCCGATGCAGGTGGTGCAGCCGTACCCAGCAACCTGGAAGCCGAGCGCCGCGAGCGGCTCAAGGAGCCCAGCCTTCTCGAGATAGGCGGTGACGACGCGCGAGCCTGGCGCAAGGCTCGTCTTCACCCATGGAGCCGCGCGCATCCCGCGCGCCACCGCGTTGCGCGCGAGGAGTCCGGCCGCAATCATCACCGATGGATTTGAGGTGTTTGTGCACGAGGTGATTGCTGCGATCACGATCGCTCCGTCGCGCAGCCCCTTCGCGTCAGACGAGCCACTGTGTGCACCCTGGCCACTACGCTCGGGGTAGGCGGCGGCGAAGCTCTCGCCGAGCGCGGGGAGCGAGACACGGTCTTGCGGGCGCCGTGGTCCTGCGAGCGAGGGGACGACCGCATTGAGATGAATCTCGACAACCTCGTCAAAGTCGGGAGCGGCACCCGGTTCGCGCCAGAGCCCCTGGGCACGCGCATACGCCTCAACGAGGGTGAGCACCGCCTCGTCGCGCCCCGTGGTGCGCAGGTAGTCGATGGTCGTCGCGTCAATGGGGAAGAGCGTTGTCGTCGCACCGAACTCGGGCGACATGTTTGCGATCGTGGCGCGATCGGCGAGTGAGATCGTTGCGAGGCCGTCGCCGAATGCCTCAACGTAGGCGCCAACAACTCCGTGAGCACGGAGGCGCTCGGTGACCGTCAGCACAAGGTCGGTTGCGGTTGTTCCGGCAGGCAGCCGCCCGTCGAACCGCACGCCGATGATGCGCGGAATGGGCGAGAAGAGTGGCTCACCGAGGAGCACCGCCTCGGCCTCAATCCCACCAACACCAAAGCCGAGTACACCAAGGCCCGAGATCATCGTGGTGTGTGAGTCTGTGCCAACGCAGGTGTCGGGATACGCGAGTGGTGCACCATCGACCTCGTCAACGCGCACGACGGTGGCGAGGCGCTCAAGGTTGACCTGGTGCACGATGCCCGCCCCCGGGGGGACGACGCTGAACTGGTTGAACGCACCCTGTGCCCAGCGCAAGAGTTGGTAGCGCTCGGTGTTGCGCTCGTATTCCCGCGCAACGTTTTGCTCGAGCGCCTCGGCCGTTGCCCAACGATCCACCTGTACGGAGTGGTCGATGACAAGATCTGCCGGAACCTGAGGATTGATTCGCGCAGGATCGATGCCGAGTTCAACCGCGGCATCGCGCAGCGCGGCGAGGTCGACAACAGTAGGGACACCGGTGAAGTCTTGGAGTACGACGCGCGCTGGTGAGAAGGGGAGCTCGCGCTCCTCTCCCGTTGCAGCGGCTGCAGCTCCTGGACGCCAAGCAAGGTATGCGGTGAGATCCTCTGGGCGAACGAATCCATCGCCAGCGCGTCGCGCGGCGCCTTCGATCAAGACTTTCAGGACCATCGGCAGCTTGGCCCATGGCGTTGCAGGCGAGGGGAGTCGTTCGAGCGCGATTCGGTCGGGGAGTCCTGCCCCGAGGCTCACGCGTGCATTGAAGTGGTCGCTCACCTAGCCTCCTTGCTTCTGCTGAGCGTAGCGCAGCACGCGCCACTGAGCAGGGGCTGCACGCTGCCTCCCTAACGGACTACCATTACTGCAAGCATGCTCCGCCTGAGGGTGGGGTCACAACGGAGAGGGAGTCATCGTGCCATTGACCAAGCGTTCCGCAGTTTCGGCTGGCGGCCTGGTTATCCGCGTCGTCGCTGGGCGTCCTGAACTTGTCTTAGGGCGTCGCCGCCGCGAACGCGATGGCTTTGTCTGGTCGCTCCCAAAGGGGACCCCAGAGGTGGGCGAAACGCGCGAGGAGACAGCGCTCCGCGAGGTTCGCGAGGAGACGGGGCTCGAGGTGCGCATCTTGTCGTATTTCGACAAGATCGAATACTCGTTCGTTCGTGCCAGCGAGCGCATTGAGAAGACCGTTCACTACTACATCATGGAAGCGACAGGCGGCACGTTCGATGACTACGACAAAGAGTTTGATGAGTTGCGCTGGGTACCGATGGACGAGGCGATCTCGCTGCTTGATTTTTCCACGGAGTCCACGTTGATCCAGCGTGCCTATTCGGAGCTCATGGCTTGACGAGCCGCCGCACCCCGCTCTACGCCGAGCATCTGGCGGTTGGAGCCCGAATGGTTGATTTCGCCGGATGGGAGATGCCCATCCAGTACGCCGGGGTGATCGCTGAGCATCAAGCCGTTCGCTCGAAGGCTGGGATTTTCGACCTGAGCCACATGGCACAGATCCACGTGCGTGGCGCTGGTGCCGCCGCCGCCCTCGACGCTGCAGTGGTGAGCCAGCCATCCTCGCTCGCGCCCGGCCGCGCCCAGTACAGCATCATCGTGGACTCTGCCGGCATGATGATCGACGACCTCGTGATCTACCGCCGCGCCGAAGATGCGTTCCTTGTTGTGTCGAATGCATCGAACGGCGAGCATGTTGCGCGTGAGCTCGGTACGCGCATCGGTAGCGCCGCAGCGGTGAGCGACCAGTCACCTGATGCTGCGCTCATTGCCGTGCAGGGCCCGGCAGCTGTGGCAATCCTCACGCCATATGTGCAACTTGCCGATGCGAAGCCCCTCGACAGCCTTGCTGGCTATGCATCGAGCGAGGCGCACCTCAGAATCGACGAACGCCAGGTTGCCTGCATGATCGCTCGCACGGGGTATACCGGCGAGGATGGCTTTGAGATCTATCTTGCGGGCGTCGACGCGTCAGCTACCTGGCGCGCCCTGCTCACTGTTGGAGCGTCTGCCGGCCTGCAGCCGATCGGACTTGGCGCGCGCGACACGCTCCGCCTGGAGGCAGGCATGCCACTTTTCGGGAACGACTTGCGGAGCGACCTCACCCCGTATGACGTTGGATTCGGCCGCGTCGTTCGCCTTGATAAGCCTGGCGATTTTGTTGGTGCGACCGCGCTGCGTGCACGGAGTAGTGCCTCGCCAGATGTGGGACGGCAGCTTGTTGCGCTGCGCGTGACCGGCCGTGGGATCGCTCGGCAGGGGTATGCAGTGCTCAGTGAGAGTGGCGAGAGCGTCGGCACAGTTACATCCGGGACGCACTCACCATCACTCGGGCAACCGATTGCGCTTGCCGATGTTGCGGCCGCTGCGGGACCGTGGAGCGTGGGCCGGAGCGTGGCAGTTCGCGTGCGCGAGGAGTCCGTCGCAGCCGAGGTCGTTGCACTACCATTTGTCCCAAAGCGCTCAAAGCGCCGTGGCTAGGAGGAACAGATGACACTACCGACCGATCTGCGCTATTCGAAAGAGCATGAGTGGGTTCGTGGTGAGGGCGGTAGCGTCGTTGTTGGCATCACCGCTCACGCCGCGCAGGAGCTTGGCGATGTTGTCTTTGTCGACCTCCCTGCTATCGGCTCGACGGTCAAGCAGTTCGCAACGTTTGGCGTGGTCGAATCCGTCAAGGCGGTAAGCGACCTCTACAGCCCGATCTCTGGAACAGTCGTTGCGCGGAATGAGGCACTGAGCAAGAGCCCCGAGGTCATCAATGCCGATCCCTATGGCGGCGGCTGGCTGATCGAGGTGGAGTTGGCCAACGCCGATGAACTCGCAGTGCTCCTCAGTGCAGACGCCTACGCAGCGCTTATCCCATAGGGCCCCCGACGATCTACTAATTCGCGACCCGTTGCCTAGCGACTATCCTGATCAAGAGGAATATCCACGGAGGTGAGATGGCAAACGAGGCACTAGGTCAGACGGCTCGCCGCGCGAGCATTGCGGTGCTCATCGTCGCAATGATCGTCGTTGGGCTGAATGTGCTGGGATTCGGCGCGATTCGGGTCGGCGTGCTCGGCCGACTGCAGGGCCTCGAGGCTGCCTATGCCGATGATTCTTCGGTGTTCGCGGGAAGTCTGATTCATGCTGGGCTCTATCGCTCAGACGCCTCCCTTGCACCGCAGCCAGTCCTAGCGAGCTCCGCAGCAGAGCCATCAAACGGCGGTCAGACGTGGAAGGTGCAGTTGCGCCGCGGGTTGACGTTCCATGACGGGAGCGCACTGACGGCAGATGATGTCATCTTCACCTACGAGCTTGCAAAGTCGAATCGCTGCCCGCTCCTCGCTGAGATGTGTGATCTCGTGCGTACGAATCTCGACAGCGTTGAGTCGACGGGCGAGTTCAGCGTGACGTTCAACCTGCAAGAGACCTGGTCACCGTGGGCAACCCGCGGCATGACGATCCCGATCCTGCCGAAAGCTGCGCTTGAAGCCTCGCTTGCGCGCCTGCAGCGTCAGCTCGCCAACGCCGATCGGAGCGAGGTCTCACTCGCACGTGAGAGCCTCGCCGCTGCGCTCGACCCTAGCTTCTGCGGTGATGCGGGCAGTGCGCAGTGCGCATATGCGCCGCATCTTGCCGAACTAGAGCGCATCCTTGGCGCAGCAGGACTCACGTTGCCAGATCCGCGCTCCTTCCCCGAAATTGATTTGAGTGGTTCGCCTACTGGTGCACGTGACAGCGAAGCATACGCGCAAGATCTCTTTACTCGGCTTAGTTCTGTTGAAGCATTTCTCATGGCACCAATTCAGAATCAGATGGAGGCGGGATTCCCACTTCTTGACCTTCAGCTCGCGCCGATCGGCGCTGGCCCTTATGCATTTAAGCAGCGAGTCCCTGGGAGCTCTGTGCAACTTTCTGCCTTTTCGAATTTCGCACTCGGCGCGCCGAAGATATCTTCCCTCCTGTTAACCCAGGCGCAAACGAGTGCTCGACTGATCAGCGCCTTCCAATCGTCACAATTGGACTGGGTGCCCGGCTTGAACTCGACGGAGATCACGGGCCTCGATGTCCGAGGTGGCGGTGAACTCCTTCAGACTCCGTCGCTGCGCGGCTACTACTTCCTCGCCTTTAATCTGCGCAGCGGCCACCTGTTCTCAGATGACGCAGCACGCTCGGCACTCGCCTCATGCATCGACATGAGTGTCGTTATCGATAGCGCAACCGGTGGTTCGGGAATCCCAATTTCAAGCACGGTGATCTCCAGCTCCTGGGCAGCCGAATCTCCAGCACCTCCAGAGACCACGCACAATGTCGCCGCGGCGCGGCAAGTGCTGAGTGGTGCGGGGTGGAGCGCTGATGCGGATGGCATCTTTGCGAAAGCGGGGAGGCGTCTTGAGGCGCAGATCCTTGTACGCGATGGACAGCCAGCACGAGTACGTGCCGCACAGTCCATTGCAGATCAGGCGCTTGAGTGCGGGATCTCTCTGACCGTTGCACCGAGCTCGTACGCCACCGATATCCTGCCTCGACTCCAATATCCGGGCGACTTTGACATCTATCTCGGTGGCTGGCAATGGTCACTTGACCCAGACGACTCCGATCTCTTCATCTCATCTGCCTGCCCAACCGAGGGGGTTCCAGCTGGTAAAAACTTTATGTGCTGGCAGAGCGATGCCGTTGACACGCTGCTACAAGATGGCCGAGTGGGGACCGTGCTCGCCGACCGCGCAGCAACGTACGCAGATCTACAGGCGCTCCGGCGAGCGGATCGTCCCCTCATCCTGCTGTGGGGCGAGCCTGCATATAGCCTCCTGGCGGCGAAGTTCGTCTGGCCGACGCGTGCAACAGACGTGTCCAGCCCCCTCTACGCATGGTCGATTGAAACATGGGAGGCGCAGTAAAAATGCCGAGCGAGGTAGCACGCATCGCAGGGCACGTGATTCCTCTTGAGCTGCAGCTTGATACGGCAAAAACTGCAGCAACGTGCGAGGGGTTCATTCGTGACTATTTCGAGGCCGCTGGTCACGCAACCGGGATCATCGGCCTCTCGGGAGGCATCGATTCTGCACTTGTAGCGCACCTGCTTGTGAATGCCCTCGGCCGTGATCGGGTTCGCGGAGTCTTCATGCCCTCGGACACCTCTGCGCCGTCATCGCTAGAAGACGCGCGGCTTGTTGCACGCCAGCTCGAGATCGCAACCGAGGAGATCTCGATTGCTGTGCCGCTTCAGGCAGTAGTTGCTGGCCTGCCAGACGGCCAGGCGATCACGCGGGTTCGACGGGGGAACATTGCAGCGCGCTTGCGCATGATTACGCTTTGGGATCGCTCGGCGGTGCATCAAGGACTTGTCGTCGGCACGGGGAATCGAACGGAGACGATGATCGGCTACTGGACAATGCACGGTGACGGTGCATGGGCGATCAATCCAATCGGCGGTCTCTACAAGTCTCAGGTTCGCCAACTCGCTGCGCACCTTGGTGTCGCAGAGCAGGTCATCGCAAAGGCGCCGAGTGCAGACCTCTGGCCCGGGCAGACCGATGAGGGCGAGGGTGGATTCGACTACCCGACGCTTGACCAGGTGCTCTATCGCCTCGTTGATCTGCGACGCACCCCGCAGGCGATCGTCGCGGAAGGGTTTGATGCGGCGACGGTTGCTCGCATTGTGGAGCTGCATACCCGCTCTGCATTCAAGCGTGCGGAGCGCCCAATCGCACAGATTGCCCAGCCACTCCCACGCACTTGACCACGAGTCCAGCGGATTCGGGCGACCAGGGGAGGGGCGGCGGCGCCACGGCGGGCGCACTGCATATTGTCTCCACGCCGATCGGCAACCTCGCAGATTTAAGCGCCCGCGCTGCCGCCGTTCTTCGCGAGGTCTCAACCATCGTCGCTGAAGATACGCGAGTGACACGCACGCTTCTCCAGTCCATCGGTGTCTCCGTGCCACTCGTTGCGCTTCCCGCCTTTGATGAAATCGAACGGATCCATCCCATCATTCAACGTCTCAAGCAGGGTGAGGCGGTCGCCTTCGTGACGGACGCGGGGACGCCGCTCGTGAGCGATCCAGGGGCACGCCTTGTGGCGGCAGCGATCGCTGAAGGAATTCGCGTTATCCCAATACCAGGTGCGTCAGCGCTGCTCGCTGGCCTCGTCGCGTCAGGACTCGCAAGTGCACGCTGGTCGTTTGAAGGGTTCCTTCCGCGCAGCGGGAGTGAGCGTGCTGCCGCCATCGAAGCGATTGCGGCCGACTCGCGCACGACGATCATCTATGAGGCGGGGAATCGCGTCGCAGAGACGCTTGCGAATCTCACCTCTGCCTGTGGATCCGATCGCCCCGCGGCGGTCTGTCGGGAGCTGACAAAGCTCCATGAAGAGGTACGCCGCGGAACGCTGGGGAGCCTTGCCGACGCAATGGCTGCTGGCAGCATTGATGCGCGCGGAGAGTTTGTGATCGTCATGGAGGGCGCACTAGAACTTCACGTCGATAGTGCGGACGACCCGGATGGCCCGTACGCAGCAGCGCTCGTGGTTGTTGAACGCTGCGTTGCATCGGGCGAGTCGCGGAGTCGTGCGGTGCGGCGAATCGCACTCCTCTGGCGAATCGACCGACGTCGCCTCTGGGCTGCTGCCCACGGCGGAGAGGGCGACGCCGCGGTCGACTAGTTGAGATTAGGCACCAACCGGTGCCACCTCTTCACCATACTCCGCCTCACCGATATCGTTCGGCTCTCCACCGCTTGCCACTGGCTCGGCACTCTGTGGCTTCGGGCCGAGGAACTCGAGACGGTTCACGATCACCTCTGTCATCCACCTCCGCGCACCGTTTGACTCCCATTCATGTGTCTTCATGCGCCCATCAATAGAGACGAGAGACCCAGCCTGAAGGTGCTCAGCAGCAATCTCTGCCAGCTTCTCCCAGAAGACCACACGGTGAAATTCAGTCCGCTCCTCACCACCGCGGAAGTCGTGGGTGGCGATGCTCCCGACGGCCACCCGTGTCCCTGAGGGGAGCGCTTTCATCTCGACTGGTTTCGTCATTCTCCCCGCGAGCATGACCTTGTTCATGGCACCTCCTATGGCGTCACCCGGACCAACGGCCCTGCGCGGTTGAGCGCCCTTCGGGATGATCGCGGCGGGGGAGTACGGGCGGCGTACTCCTGTAATACTCTGCAGCAATGCGGTACTACCTCACGACGGCAATCGCCTACGCGAACAATAAGCCCGGACTCCATACGCTCTATGAGGTCATTGGTGCCGATGCAATTGCGCGCTGGCGGAGGATGTCGGGCGACGATGTTCGATTCCTCACGGGGACGGATGAGTACTCGGTCAACATCGCGACACGTGCGGCCGAAGAGGGGATGAGCCCGCAGGATTTCGTCGACGCCAAGGTCGCCCTCTTCCAGTCGAGCGAGGCGCGCCTCCTCATCTCGCCGGATCGCTTCATTCGGACAACCGATGCAGATCATCTCCTTGCGGCGCAAGAGATGGTGCGCCGCTCGCATGCTGCGGGTGATATCTACCTCGGCAGCTACGAGGGCTGGTACTGCCCAAACGAGGGCTTTCGCACAGAGACCGATGTCGAGCGGGTTGGTGATGGGGCGGTCTGCCCCAATCATCCAGGTGTCGCGCTGGAGTGGCTAAAAGAGCAGAACTGGTTCTTCAAGCTCAGCGCCTACCAGGCGCGACTCGAGGCGTGGCTCTCGCAGGATCCTTCACCGGTCCAGCCGGCATATCGACGCAATGAGATGCTCGGATTTGTTCGGCAGGGTCTTGAAGATTTTTCCATTAGTCGCGAGGGGGCAGGATGGGGGATCCCCTTCCCCATTCGCGCCGATGGCACGAGCGCCATTGCGCACGATGGAACTGCAGATCCGTCGGCTGGAACAATCTATGTTTGGTACGACGCGCTCATTAACTACTTGACCGGCGCAGGATTCCCCGTGAGCCCAGATGGCGCACCGTGGTGGCCGGCAGACCTGCAAATCATCGGAAAAGATATCAACCGTTTCCACTCTGTCTTCTGGCCAGCGATGCTTTGGAGCGCAGGGCTTGAGGCACCGAAACAGATCTGGGTGCACGGCTGGCTCTTGAGCAGCGGTGAGCGTATGTCGAAGAGCCGCGGAAACTTCCTAGACCCTGACGATGCAGTGGCGGCGCTTGGGGCGGATGGTGCGCGATTTGTGGCCTTGCGTGAGGTTCCGTTTGATCGCGATGGCGAGGTGAGCTGGGATTCCATCATCCGCCGCTACAACTCCGAGTTGGCGAATGATTTCGGCAATCTTGTGAATCGTGCAGTGACGATGGCACAGCGCTCATTCCCGGATACCGCTCCGCCTCCTCGTGCTGCTGCAGCATCGCCGCTCGGCACTGCGTGGGCCGCTACTCGCACGCGTGCATCCGATGCGATGGGGCAGGTTGCCCTCCATGAGTGGCTTGGCGCGCTCTGGGAACTTGTTGGGACAGCGAACCGCTTTGTCGATAGCGAGAAGCCGTGGGAGCTCGCCAAGGCTGCAAAAGATGGAGATGCTGCGGCGCGCGAACAGCTCTCTGGCGTACTCGGAGATCTCCTTGAAACGTGTCGCCTCATCTCGCTCTATGCCGCACCTGCGATCCCGCGTGTCGCTGCCCAGGTGTGGGAGCTCCTCGGACACCGCTGGCCGTACGACGAGGATGGTCATGGAGGACCAGCACTCGAGAAACTTGGCGAGTGGGGCGCCTGCGTTGCGGATCGTCCGCTGAGCAGCCCTGTGCCGCTCTTCCCAAGGCTTGAACGTGACGAGCAGTCTCCCGCCACTCGTTGACGCGCACGGCCACCTGCAGGCCGAGCGATTCACTGGTGATCGCACCGCCGTTATCGAGCGCGCACGCGCGGCAAACATGGCACGCCTCCTCATCCCTTCGTGGGATAGAGAGAGCGCAGCTGCCGGCAGGGAGATTGCTGCGCAACTGCCATGGGCCGATGCGGCGATAGGCATCCATCCGCATGTCGCCTCGATCGCCCCTGCAGAGCGCGACGCACTCCTCTCGACGGCAGACGACCCGCTCATTGTCGCGATCGGCGAGACCGGTATTGACACCGACAGGAACCGCTCGCCCCTTGCAGACCAGATCACGAACCTTGAAGCACACATTGCCGTTGCCTGCGCGTTAGGGAAGCCGCTGATCATTCACTGCCGCTCTGTTATTGGGGCAGATGATGCGCAGCGCCAGCTTCTTGCAACGCTGCGCGCCTCGGAGATTGGGCAACCCGGTGGCGCGAAGGCGTTCGCTGGTCGCCCCGCATTCGTCTTGCATAGCGCGTCTGGTCCAGCGTCATATGTAGAGGGGGCGCTGGCACTCGGTGGGGCAGTGTCGATTTCGGGACTCGCCTTTCGTGCGAGCGAGGCGGCAACACGGGACTGGGTGCGCATCGTGCCCGTCGATCGGCTTCTTACGGAGACCGATGCACCGTGGCTCGTCATGCCGGGTGCCCCCGACCAGGAGCGCAATGAGCCGGCGAATGTGGCATACACGTTGCGCTGGGTGGCAGAGCAGCGCGGTGAGGAGATCGCAGAGCTCGCCCCGCGCCTTGTGGCGAACTACGATCGGATCTTCCCCAGGAGCGCGCCACGGGGCTAGTTGGCACTCTCTGGCGTCGAGTGCTAACATTCCCGCAACGTCCGACGACAGGCGTCCCGGGCGAATCGTAGGGGCGGTGCGCCGCCCAAGTAGGAGGAAGAGCATGGCAAAGAAGTCAGCACTCCGACCACTCGGCGATCGAGTTGTCGTCAAGCCCGTGCCGCGAGACGAGAAGACCGCGAGCGGGATCATCCTTCCCGACACCGCACAAGAGAAGCCCCAGGAGGGCGAGGTTGTCGCTGTCGGCCCAGGACGAATCCTTGATGACGGCAAGCGCGAGCCGATTGACGTGAAGGTCGGCGACCGCGTGCTTCACGCGAAGTATGCAGGCACGGAATTCAAGATCGATGGCGATGAGTTTCTCATCGTTGGCGCAAAAGACATTTTGGCCGTCGTCGAGTAGTTGCGTAGAGCGCCCGCAAGGGTAGGAGGAAGAACATGGCAAAGCAGGTCGTATTTGATGAGGCGGCACGACGCGCGCTGAAGCGCGGCATCGATAAGCTCGCCGACACGGTCAAGGTGACGATTGGTCCAAAGGGCCGAAACGTCGTACTTGATAAGAAGTTCGGGGCGCCAACGATCACGAACGACGGCGTCACGATTGCGCGTGACATCGAGCTCGAAGATCACTTTGAGAACATGGGCGCACAGCTCCTGAAAGAGGTCGCAACGAAGACGGACGATGTTGCCGGTGACGGAACGACGACCGCCGTTGTGCTTGGTCAGGCGCTCGTAACCGAGGGCCTACGCAACGTTGCCGCCGGGGCAAACCCGATGGTGATCAAGCGTGGTCTCGACAAGGCCGTTGCAGCAGTCGTTGCTGAGATCAAGGCCCAGTCGCGCAAGGTTGAGACCCGCGAGCAGATCGCTGCTGTTGCGTCGATCTCAGCCGCAGATCCAAGCGTCGGCGAGTTGATCGCCGAGGTGATGGAGAAGGTCGGGAAGGACGGCGTCATTACGGTCGAAGAGGGCCAGTCGCTCGGACTCGACAAGGAGTACACCGAGGGGATGCAGTTCGATCGCGGCTACATCTCGGCCTACTTCGTAACGAATGCTGATCGCATGGAGGCGCAGCTGGACAATCCAGCGATCCTCATCACCGACAAGAAGATCTCCGCTGTTGCGGACGCCCTGCCTGCGCTTGAGAAGGCGGTCGGCACTGGCCGCCCACTTCTGATCGTGGCGGAGGATGTCGACGGCGAAGCGCTGGCCACACTCGTTGTGAACAAGATTCGCGGAACCGTCCAAGTCCTCGCCGTAAAGGCGCCAGGCTTCGGCGACCGTCGCAAGGAGATGCTGCGCGACATCGCAGTGTTGACCGGCGGCACCGTGATCTCGGAAGAGGTTGGCCGGAAGCTCGATAGCGTGACTGCAGAGGACCTCGGTTCAGCACGTCGCGTCGTATCGAGCAAGGACAACACAACGATCGTTGATGGCTCAGGAAAGCCAGCCGAGATCAAGGGCCGCATGGCACAGATCAAGGCGCAGATCGAAGAGACGACGTCGGACTACGACAAGGAGAAGCTCCAGGAGCGTCTCGCAAAGCTCTCGGGTGGTGTTGCCGTCATTAAGGTCGGCGCAGCAACCGAGGTTGAGCTGAAGGAGAAGAAGCACCGCATTGAAGACGCACTCTCTACGACGCGCGCGGCGGTCGAAGAGGGGATCGTCGCTGGCGGCGGCACCACCTTGCTACAGGCGCGCGGCGCCCTCGACAAGGTGAAGCTCGAAGGTGATGAGCAGGTTGGGGTGGATATCGTCCGCCGCGCCCTCGAAGCACCAGCACGCCAAATCGCCGAGAACGCAGGTGCGCGCGGTGATGTGGTCGTTGAGGCGATCCTGAAGGCAAAGAAGGGGACCGGGTTTGACGCGTCAAGCGACACGATGGTCGACATGTTCGAGAAGGGGATTGTCGACGCGGCAAAGGTCACGCGCTCTGCACTGCAGAATGCCGCCTCCGTCGCAGCGATGGTCCTCACGACCGAGGCGGTCGTGAGCGACATGCCCGAGAAGAAGGATCCTGCGGCGCCTGGCGGTCACGCCCACGGCGGCGAGATGGACTTCTAAGCAGAGAAACCGTTAACGGCGGGGGGCTTGGCACGGCCAGGCTCCCCGCCGTTTCTCTTCCCGGTACCTGCTGGGCGGTAGAATCATCCAATGAATCTTCCTCCCGACCCCACCGCTACGTCGGAGAAGACTGCCGCCCCACGGGCGCACTCTGCTGCGGACCGGGCGAGCGTCGAGGAGCGTATTCTCGCCCCACTCAACGAGGCACAGCGCCGCGCCGTCACCACGACAGAGGGGCCACTACTCGTGCTCGCCGGTGCGGGCTCAGGGAAGACGCGCGTGATCACCCATCGCATTGCATGGCTCATCCAACACGAGGGGGTCGCCCCATGGAACATCCTTGCCGTGACGTTCACGAACAAGGCTGCTGCGGAGATGCGCGACAGGCTCACCGAGATGATCGGGGACGCGGCGCGAGACGTCGCAATGGGCACATTCCATAGCCTCTGTGCCCGCATGCTCCGCCGCGACGGAGAGGCGATCGGCCTCCCAACTGGGTTCAACATCTATGACGCAGATGACCAGGCGCGGGTGATCAAGGGCTTCCTAAAGGAGGACGATCTCCCTGCGACGGGAGAGACGAAGCCGAGCCTGATCCTTGGCGCGATCAGTCGTGCGAAGAACGAGGGGCTCTCAGCAGAGCAGATGGAAGACCGTGCCATAACGCACCATGAGCACTTGATTGCCCGCTTTGCCAAGCGCTATGCGGCCGAGATGAGGCGACTCGATGCGCTCGATTTTGACGACCTCCTCCTCGAGGGGCTCCGCCTCTTGCGCGAGGCGCCTGCCGTAGCTGATCGATATCGAGCGAAGTGGCACTACCTCCATGTCGACGAGTACCAAGATACGAACAGAATTCAATATGGATGGGTTCGCGAACTCGCGATGGGACGCGGGAATCTCTGTGTTGTGGGTGACGACGATCAATCAATCTACAGTTGGCGTGGTGCCGACATCCGCAACATCCTCGACTTTGAGCGCGACTGGCCCACTGCAACGATCGTGCCGCTTGAGCAGAACTATCGCTCGACGCAGACGATCCTCGATGCTGCACATGGTGTGGTTTCCAACAACGAGGGGCGTAAGGCGAAGAAGCTCTGGACGGAGCGTTCTGGCGGCCACACGATCCCGGTATTCGGCGCATTTGATCAAGACGATGAGGCGGCGTGGATCGTGCGGCGGATCGAAGAGCTCACCGCAGCACGTCCAGGGAAGGCACCTGAGGCAGCACCGACCCCTCACGTGTTGAGCGAGATCGCGATCCTCTACCGGACCAACGCCCAGTCACGCGCCATTGAAGAGGCGCTTCTCCGCGCAATGGTTCCGTACCAACTCATCGGTGGCACGCGCTTCTATCAGCGCCGTGAGGTGAAGGATGCGCTCGCCTGGCTGCGCGTGTTGCGCAATGATGCCGACCGTATCTCGTTTGAGCGCATCATCAACGTCCCCCCACGCGGTATCGGCGAGAAGACCATTGAACTCCTTCGGGCGGCCGATGCTGCACGTGCGGGAGACGGAGTGGGTGCGTCGTACGGCGCGATTGTCGCCTCGGCAGGCATAGGAGAGCTTCAAGGGATTTCACCGCGCGCGCGCACCGCACTCGCAGGGGTGGCTGCGATCGTCGAGCGGCTGCGCTCACGATTGGCACTCGTCGATCTCCCGGAGCTGCTTGACGCGGTCTACAGCGAGACGGGCCTCCGCGCGCACCTCGCAGCAGAAGGGGTGGAGGGCGAGGAGCGTTGGGCGAACCTTCTCGAGTTGCGCGGGATCGCCGGCCGCTTCCTGGAACTCGAGCCACTTGATGCCCTCGACCGCTTCTTGGAGGAGACGGCGCTCGTTGCAGATCAAGATGCGCTTGAGGTGGATCTAGACCGCGTCACCCTGATCACCCTCCATGCTGCCAAGGGACTGGAGTGGCCGGCAGTGTTCATCAGTGG
>CAIPEX010000055.1 GCA_903864185.1 uncultured Chloroflexota bacterium
CAAGTTCGGCGGCACGCTGGTTTCCTCCTGGGGCCACGAGTCGCGCGTTCCACCCTTCGATCCAGTCGACGTGCGCAAGAAGCTCTTCGTCGGCGCTGTCGGCAAGGAGGGAGCTCCGCCATCCGTCGAAGGGGTGAGGGATGCCGACAAGCCCCCCCTGTGCTCGGATCGCCGCGATCGCCTCGCGCACGGGGAGGCCGGCCGTAATGGGCTGCTCAATGAAGAGGGCGATCAGGTCACCCTCGCGAGTGCGCACCTCGGAGCCGACGAGCACGGTGATCCCCGGAACCCGTGCGTCACGTGCCCGCTGCGCCCCGTCGACCCGGTCGTGATCGGTGATGGCGAGGTGGGTGATGCCGCGTGTGGCTGCCGCGCGCACGACTGCCAGCGGGTTGCTCAGCGAGTCGAAGCTTGCGTTGGTGTGGCAGTGCAGATCGACGATCACTCGGGCGCTTGTGCTGCCGCCCTGGGCGGACACGTGCTCAGGCCTCGCTGGTGATCGACTTCGCGAAGACGTCGAAGTGCTCGAGGGCGATCCCTGTCCCCTTAGCGACACAGCTGAGTGGATCGGTTGCGACGTGGCAGGCGACCCCGGTGACCGCTGTCACGAGGCGGTCCATGTTGCGCAAGAGTGCTCCGCCGCCAGAGAGGACGATCCCCTTATCGATGATGTCGGCGCTCAACTCTGGTGGCGTCTGCTCGAGCACCGAACGAATTGCATCGAGCAGGTTGCGGAGCGGCACCTCGAGGCCCTCGGTCACCTCTGTCGATGTGATCTTGATCTCGCGCGGGAGGCCGGCAATCATGTCGCGACCCTTCACCATCATCGTGAGTTCATCTTCGAGCGGGAGGGCGCTGCCGATTTCAAACTTCACCTGCTCGGCAGTTCGATCGCCGATCATCAGGTTGTACTTGCGACGAATGTAGAGCGCGATCGCTTCGTCCATGCGGTTGCCGCCAACGCGTGCGCTCTTGCTCACAACGATGTCGGAGAGTGAGAGCACGGCGATCTCCGCCGTGCCGCCGCCGATGTTGACGATCATGTTGCCGGAAGGGCCGCTGATCGGCAGCTCCGCGCCGATTGCCGCCGCCATCGGCTCTTCGATCAGGTACGCCTTGCCGGCGCCGGCCTGTCGCGCAGCATCAAGCACGTAACGCTTCTCAACCGAGGTCGAGCCGGCTGGGACAGAGACGAGCACGTCGGGGCGACCGAAGGAGAGGCGGCCCGCCGTCCCCTTCTTGATGAAGTAGCGCAACATCGCCTCGGTCACAACGTAGTCGGCGATCACGCCGTCGCGCAGCGGGCGAATGGCAGAGATCGATCCCGGTGTGCGGCCCAACATGTCTTTCGCCTCTTGTCCTACGGCGACGATCTGATCCTTCTCATTGATTGCCACAACGCTCGGCTCGCGCACGGTGATGCCGCTCCCTTGAACGAAGACGAGGACGTTCGCGGTTCCGAGATCGATGCCGATCCTCATCCTGCCTCCTCGCTCACGTGCGTCATATCCGCGCCAAGCCCGCGGAACTTCTCCTCAATGGTGGCATACCCACGGCGGACATGGTGGGCCCCGTGAATCTGGCTCGAACCTGGTGCGGCGAGGGCGGCAAGCACCAGCGTTGCGCCCGCGCGAAGGTCGGGGATCTCTGCCTCGCCTGGCGAGAAGCGCGTTGGCCCCGTAACGCGCGCGGTGCGTGGATCGAGCACCTCAACCTGTGCGCCGAATGCGCGCAGTCCGCTGAGCCACTCGAGGCGATCTTCAAAGATCGTTTCGTGGATCATGCTCGCTCCGTTCGCGCGCGTGAGCATCAGGCCCGCGGGTGGTTGAATGTCGGTGGGGAGCCCTGGATAGGGTGCGGTGCGAACCTCCGCCGGCTGGTAGTCGCCTGCACCCGGCGCGAGCCCAACGACACGGAGTGTCTTGCGCGTTGCGTCTTCTGGGTCGGGCTCGATGTGATGCTCAACACCAAGCTGCGTCATGAGCGCAAGGAATGCGCCCATGTGCGTTGGCTCAACGCCGCGAATCGCCACATCGCCACCAATCACTGCCGCAGCGGCAGCGAATGTTCCTGCCTCGATGCGATCAGGGATCACCTGGTGAGTTGCACCAGAGAGACTTGCGACGCCTTGCACCTCGATCACATCGGGTGCCGTGCGCGCAACCTGTGCACCCATCTTATTCAGGAGTGCGATGAGATCGTCGACCTCTGGCTCTTGTGCCGCAGGTTGGATGATTGTTGTGCCGCGAGCGAGTACGGCGGCAAGCATCGCATTCTCCGTGCCCATCACCGTCACCTGCGGGAAGGTGATGCGCGCGCCGATCAAGCGCCCTGGACTCTTTGCAAAGTAGTAGCCGTCACGATAATCAATCTCTGCGCCGAGTGCGCGCATTGCGTCGACGTGCAAGTTCACCGGTCGGCGACCGATGCGATCGCCACCAGGGTTGCTGATGATCACCTGTCCGAAGCGCGCCAGCAGTGGGCCGAGCAGCATGAAACTTGCGCGCATCTTTGCCGCCGCCTCAAGCGGAACGAAGAGCCAGTCGACATTCGCGGCGTGAAGGTCGAGGCGACCTGGCGCTGGGCGGCTGATCTGCACACCAAGGTCGTTGAGCGTCTCGCTCAACACATCGATGTCGAGCAGCCCTGGAACATTCTCAAGGCTCACGCGCTCGCCTGTCAGCGTGGCGGCGGCCATGAGCTTGAGCGCGGAGTTCTTCGCGCCAGAGACACGGACGCTTCCGGCGAGGGGCTTCCCACCGGTGATGTGGAACGTCTCCCGCGTGGTTGTGCCGGGTCGGTACTCCCAGGAGAAGGGCTTGGCGTCAGTCATAGGTGGATTCTCGCCGTTTGGCGGGGTCGCGTCCAACCGCGAGGCGCGGCGCGCGCTAGCGCTTGCGGCGACGCTCGGCGACGCGCAAGTGGAGGAGGGCGCGGCTCAAGGCTGCTCGTGCCGTGGCGACGGCTGCCGGGTCGTTGAGCCCTGCGTCGGAGAGGGTCGCCTCGGCGCGCGCCTTTGCCTTCTCGATGAGGGCGAGGTCGAGCTCGTCGGCAAGATCTGCCGACTCTGCGAGGACGAGCACGCGGTCGGGGCGCACCTGCACGAAGCCGCCAATGATCGCGATGTGTTCAACCGTGCCGTCAACCGCCGTGATGCGACCCTCGCCCTGGCCGAGGACCGTGACGTACGGCTCGTGCTTCGGCAAGATGCCGACCTCGCCATCGATCGTCGGCAGGATCACGCCGGAGGCCTCACCCTTCCAGGTGAGGCGCTCCGGAGTAACGATCTCAAGCGTGAACGGCATGTGCTCGTTGCCTACTTGGCTGCGAGCGCTGCCGCGTTGGCACGCACGTCATCGAGTGTTCCTGCAAGGAAGAACGCCTGCTCTGGCAGAGCGTCGGCCTTCCCTTCGAGGATCTCGCGGAACGATGCGACCGTGTCGGCAATCTTCACGAACTTTCCTGGTCGACCCGTGAAGACCTCTGCCACGAAGAACGGCTGGCTCATGAAGCGCTGCAGCTTGCGAGCGCGATTCACCAGCGACTTGTCGTCGGGCGAGAGTTCATCCATACCGAGAATTGCAATGATGTCTTGCAGATCGCGATAGCGCTGCAAGACACGCTGCACCTCTCGTGCCGTGTCGTAGTGGTTTGCACCAACGACATTCGGATCGAGCACGCGCGACGTTGACGTCAGCGGATCAACTGCCGGATAGATTCCCAACTCGGTGATCGATCGCTCGAGGCGAATCGTCGAGTCGAGGTGTCCGAAGGTTGTTGCCGGCGCTGGGTCGGTGTAGTCGTCTGCAGGAACGTAGACCGCCTGCAGCGAGGTGATCGAACCCTTCTTCGTCGACGTGATGCGCTCTTGGAGCGCAGCCATCTCCGTCGCAAGGTTTGGCTGGTAGCCCACGGCGCTCGGCATGCGGCCGAGGAGCGCGGAGACTTCCGAACCCGCCTGCGTAAAGCGGAAGATGTTGTCGATGAAGAGCAGCACGTCGCGCCCCTCTTCGTCGCGGAAATACTCGGCCATCGTCAAGCCCGACAGGGCGACGCGGAGGCGTGCCCCAGGTGGCTCGTTCATCTGCCCGAACACCATGACGGTTTTGTCGATAACGCCTGAGTCGCGCATTTCGCCGATCAGGTCGTTCCCTTCACGTGAGCGCTCGCCGACGCCGGCAAACACCGAATAACCGGAGTGCTCTTGCGCCACGTTGCGGATCAGCTCTTGGATCACGACGGTCTTGCCGACGCCGGCGCCGCCGAAGATGCCGATCTTGCCGCCCTTCTTGAATGGGCAGACGAGGTCGATCACCTTGATGCCGGTCTCGAAGAGTTCGGTCTCGGTCGTGAGATCGTCGAACGCGGGGGCCGAACGGTGGATCGGCAGCCTGACGCTCGTCGTTACCGCTCCGGCCTGATCGATCGGTTCGCCGAGCACATTGAAGACGCGCCCAAGCGTTCCCTCGCCAACCGGCACAGAGATCGGCGCGCCGAGGTCGGTCGCCTTCGATCCACGTGCGAGGCCGTCGGTCGTCGTCATCGCAACGGTGCGCACTCGGTTGTTCCCGAGATGCTGCTGCACCTCGACGACGAGTGATCCGTCGGCGCGCTCAACGCGTACCGCGTTGTAGATCGCTGGGAGCTGGCGTGCTGGAAACTCGATGTCGACCACTGGTCCAGTGATCTGTACGACGGTTCCCACCGCTCCGGTCGTTGCTGCTGCGTTCGCCATTACTCCTCCTGCCTACTTCTCGTGCCTAATTTGCGCTTGCGCCCGAGGCGATCTCGATCATTTCGCGCGTGATGTTCGTCTGCCGGACCTTGTTATAGGTAAGTGTGAGGTCGCCGATCAGATCGCCGGCGTTCTCTGTCGCGTTCTTCATGGCGACCATCCGGCTCGACTGCTCGCATGCGGTCGTCTCGAGCACCGCCTGAAAGACGCGCGAGGCGACGTAGCGTGGCAGGAGTGCTTCGAGCACAACGCCTGGGTTTGGCTCGAAAAGAAACTGATTCCCTGGAATGCCTGCCGTGTCGGCGGTTGCGCGAATCGGCAGCAGCTGCACGCCCTCTGGGCGCTGGGTCAGCGTCGACACGAATGTTGGGTGGATGAGCGTGACGCCTGCTGAGCGCCCGGCGAGGAAGTCGTCGACGAGGAGGCGCACAAGTGGCGTCACGTCGCCAAAGGTTGGCTTGTCGCCGAAGCCGGGGAAGGCGGCTGCGATCTCGTAGCCGCCACGGGCCAGGGCGTCGCGCCCCTTCTTGCCGATCGTGACGACCTTCGTCCCTGCGCCAGCCGTCTCGAGCTCTTTGAGCGCGAAGCGGATCAGGTTGGAGTTCAAGGCACCAGCAAGGCCGCGATCTGTAGTGAACAAGACGATGGTGCGCGCGCTGCCCGCCTCTGGCGCGCGAAGGAGCGGATGCCCCTCGGCGCCAAGTACGGCCGCGAGGTCGGCGATCACCTCATCAATCGAGTGCCCGTACGGGCGCGCGGCGAGCGTTGACTCTTGCGCGCGCTTCAGCTTTGAGGCCGCTACGAACTGCATGGCGCGGGTGATCTGGCGAATGTTCTTCACCGAACCGATGCGTCGTCGGATCTCGCGCTGGCTTGGCATTAGGCGAGGAATCCCTTGCGGAAGACATCGACCGCTTCGTCGAGGCCCTTTGCCGCATCGTCGCTCAGCACCTTGGTTGTGCTGATCTCGCTCAACACCTTCGGGCGCTCGCGCTCGAGGAAGGTGTAGAAGCCAGCCTCAAATTCGCTCACGCGCGGCGTCGGTACGTCGTCAAGCTTCCCCTTCGACGCAACGTAGAGGATCGCCACCTGCTTCTCGAGTGCGACCGGTGCGTACTGCGGCTGACGCGTGATTGCGGAGAGCTTCTCTCCTCGCGTCAGCTGGTCGCGTGTCGACTTGTCGAGATCGCCCGAGAACTGTGCAAATGCCGCGAGTTCGCGGTACTGCGCAAGGTCGAGCTTCAACGGTCCGGCAACCTTCTTCATCGCCTTCGTCTGCGCTGCTGCACCGACGCGCGATACGGAGACGCCGACGTTCACCGCTGGGCGCTGCCCTGCGTTGAAGAGGTCGGTCTCAAGGAAGATCTGCCCGTCGGTAATCGAGATGACGTTCGTCGGAATGTAGGCCGACACGTCGCCCGCCTGCGTCTCGATGATCGGCAGTGCCGTCAACGAGCCGCCGCCGAGATCATCGGAGAGTCGCGCTGCGCGCTCCAAGAGTCGGCTGTGGAGATAGAAGACGTCGCCCGGATACGCTTCGCGGCCGGGCGGGCGGCGGAGCAAGAGCGCCATCTCGCGATAGGCAACGGCGTGCTTCGACAGGTCGTCGTAGACGCAGAGTGCCTCGCGCACCAGCTCGCCATCGACAGTGACGCCGTTCTCCATGATCTCTTCGCCGATTGCGCAGCCAGAGAATGGCGCGAGGTACTGCAACGGCGCAGCATCTTCTGCGCCAGCAACGACGACAACGGTGTGCCCCATCGCGCCCTGCTTCTCAAGCGTTGCAACAACCGAGCGCACGGTCGAAAGTTTCTGGCCGATCGCAACGTAGATGCAGATCAGGCCCTTCCCCTTCTGGTTGATGATCGTGTCAATCGCCAGTGCAGTCTTCCCTGTCTGACGGTCGCCGATGATGAGCTCGCGTTGTCCGCGGCCGATCGGAATAAGCGCGTCGACCGACTTGATACCGGTCTGCACTGGGGTCGTGACCGACTTGCGGCTGATGACGCCTGGCGCGATGCGCTCAACGGGGCGGCTCTTCTTTGCATTGATTGGCCCCTTGCCGTCGAGTGGGCGACCGAGTGGGTCGACAACGCGACCGATCAGCTCTGGGCCGACCGGA
>CAIPEX010000056.1 GCA_903864185.1 uncultured Chloroflexota bacterium
CTCGGCCGACTCTGGGAGTCCGAGCACCGCCGCCATCGCGCCAGGTCGGCCGCCACCGGAGTGCTGCATCAGCTCGCCGCGTCGGCGGGCGAGTCGCACGCCGTCGGCGATGCTCAGCGCATCGGCGGCAACTGCGGCTGCGTACTGTCCGGCAGAGTGCCCCGCGATGTAGCGCGGCAGAGGAAGTGTTTCGCCGGTCGCGGCGGCCCGTTCACGCGCAGCGGCAAGGAGGGCGATCGACATGGCGAGGATTGCTGGCTGTGCCTGCTCTGTGCGCTCGAGCGCCTCCGCAGGACCTTCGGCGATGAGTCGCCCAAGCGGCTCGTTCAGCGCGGCTTCAGCTTCGGCCATGACCGCGCGCGCGGCCGGAGAGCTTGCAAGGGTCGCCGCGCCCATGCCGACGCTTTGCGAGCCCTGCCCAGGGAAGATCCATGCACTCGTTCCGCTCATTCGCCTGATGCTACTCGCGCTCGCCCGCCTTTGCGCTATTATATGCGTATATGCATACACCCCGAAAGAGCCGCCTTGCTGAACTCACCCGTGCCGCAGAAGGGCTGCGCAGTCGCCTCCCCACCACCGTGGGGAGGGGCCGGGGCACCTCGCCACTCGACGACGTTGCCCGCCGCCGGCAGAGCCTCGGCGAGATCGGCGGGCGCATCGTTTCCATTCGCCGTCTCTGGCGCGAGCTCGTCCTCTCGACCGCACAGCAACTTGCTCCGAGCGACCTCTCACTGCCGCAAGTCGCGACGCTCTACCTGCTTGCCGATGGACGCGCGCGCTCGGTGAAACAGATCGCTGCGGAGCTTGGCCGATCGCATTCGGCAACGAGCCGGCTCGTCGACCTCCTCTTTGCGCGCAAGTATCTCCTTGCGGCGCCGGCAGAGGACAAGCGCTTGCGCCTCTGCAGCCTTGCGCCAACAGGGGAGGCGCTCCTCACGCGCATTGATCGCGGCCGCGCAGAGCAGTTCGTTGATCTTGTTCGTCGACTTCCAGCTGCAGAGCGCGGACTTGTTGCCGCTGCAGTTGCAGCGCTCGCAACACGTGCTCCGATTACTCCCCCGCGTACCCCATCGTGACGTCGTAGAGCACTGCGACGCCCCACGCGAGCGCCTCAAGTGAGACGCGCTCGTCGATTCCGTGGAAGCGCTCCATGAATCGCTCCTCCGGATCAAGGAGATACGGCGAGAAGCCGTAGGTTGCAATCCCCGCCGGAACCGTTGTCTTCGCATCGGTCGCCCACGGTGCAACGACCGGCATCAAGAGCGCCTCGCTGTCGCGTGCACGAATCGCTGCCGACGCGATGCCGAGGATCTCGTGATCGAGATTGTTGCTCACCGCCGCACCATATTCGGTGAGATCCACCTTGACGAATGGTGCAAGGTCGCTGCCAATGCGCGCAATCATTGCTGCGCGCGCGTCATCGGCACTCGTCCCAGGAAGGATGCGACTGTCAACGGTGAGCGTTGCAGAGCCAGGGAGCACATTGGAGCGAATCCCGGAGGCGAGGATCGTTGGCGCGAAGGTGTCGCGCAAGACGGCGCGCAGGGCGCGCAAGAGTTCTGGTGCACACCCGCCAGCGCGCGAGCGTGCGTTGAGTGGCGCGGCATCTTCGAACGTCTCTTCGGCGAGGAGCTGCTCAAGGCCGCCAACTGCCGCGGCGGGGAGGGCGGCGCGAAGGGCGGCGACAAGGGCCTCGTTCTCTGGCACGAACTGCACCGGTCCAGGGGTAGAAACACGCTCAACGACGAGGGCGGCGCGGAGGAGGGCGTTGTCGCTATCGGGCATCGAGGCGTGCCCCCACCGGCCGCTGATCGTGAGGGCGAAGCGCGCAAACCCCTTCTCGGCAACCTGAATCGGGTAGATCCGTGTCCCTGCGGCCGTGATCGTCACGCCGCCCGCCTCCGTGAGGGCGACGGCCGCGTCGAGCCAGTGGCGGCGGTCGCGCAAGACGAGGGCGATCCCTTCATCGCCGCCGGTCTCTTCGTCGGCTGTGGCGGTGAGGATGATGTCGCGTCGCAGGCCAGGGATCGGATCGGTTGCGGGGTTGAGCCCCGCTGCACGTGCGCGGGCGCAGAGCAGGCGAATCACCCCCACCTGCACGGCGAGTGCGCCCTTCATGTCAACGGCGCCGCGACCCCAGACGTAGCCCTCTTTCACCACACCAGCGAATGGGTCGACGGTCCAGCCGTCTTGGTTAGCGGGAACAACATCGAGGTGTGCAAAGAGGAGGAGTGCGCCGCTTGCTGGATCGCGCGGGTCCAGTGATGGATTCTGGGCCGACGCTGAACCGCGGAGGCGCACACTCACATTGCCACGGTCGGGGATCGGCTCGTAGAACTCTGGCGTAAGCCCTTCGCGTTCAAGAAGCGTGATGAGGGCACGTGCGGCGCGCGTCTCGTTTCCTGGCGGGTTTACGCTCTCTGCACGAATGAGTGTGACCAGATCGTCGGCCGCCTCAGCACCAATCTTTGCGAGGAGTGCTTGATCAAGATCGAGCGAGGGGAGTCCGTTCGGAAAGTGTTCGGCCGGCTGTGCGTTGAAGCGCGATGCAGCGCCGCTCATGCTAGCCGCGCAGTTGGAGCACGACGTCGATAAAGGTGAAGAGGAGCGTTGCGCCAACGAGTCCGCCAACGATGATCTTCAGGCCACGGATCCCCTGGCACTCGTCTGCCTCAGCTCGCGCCGCGGTGTCGGGATCGATCGCATCGCCGCCAGGAATGGGCGGGGCATCAAGGCCCCGGAGGCCACGGCGGGGGTCACGAGGGTCGATCACCTTAGGGCTGCTCATGATCCCTCCGTCTCCTTGAGGGCGCGAGCAAGGCGCGCCCCGGTGGTGATCGCGCCGTCAGAGGCGCTGCTCACGAGGGCAGCGTACTTCGCCCACACCCCGCCCGTGTAGTGAGGTGCGGGCGGCGTCCATGCGGATCGGCGTCGGGCGAGTTCGTCCTCTGCGACGTGGAGGCGCAGCTCGTGGGCGGTGACGTCGATCTCGATCGTGTCGCCGTCGGCGACGAGGGCGAGTGGTCCGCCAAGGGCCGCCTCCGGGGCGATGTGGGCCACCATGAAGCCGTGGGTTGCGCCGGAGAAGCGCCCGTCGGTAATGAGCGCAACCGCATCTCCGAGCCCCTGCCCGACGAGCGCCGCCGTCACGGCGAGCATCTCGCGCATCCCTGGGCCGCCAACCGGACCCTCGTAGCGAATCACGACCACGTCGCCAGCAACGATTGCGTTCTTGCGGATTGCCGCGAATGCAGCCTCCTCGGAATCGAAGACGCGCGCAGGCCCGCGATGATGCAGGCGCTCGTGTCCTGCAAGTTTCACGATCGAGCCTTCGGGTGCGAGGTTGCCGCGCAGCACGGTGAGGCCGCCGGTCTTCTTGAGCGGGTTGCCGATCGGTCGAATCACATCTTGGCCTGCGCGCTCCGTTGCACCGGCGGCAATCTCGCTCATCGTGCGCCCGTCAACACTGCGCTCTGCACCATGCAGGAGGCCGCCTGCTGCAAGTTCACGCAAGACGAGGGCAATCCCACCGGCGCGATGCAGATCGAGCGCCGCGTAACTCCCGCCTGGAATCAGGTTTCCAATGACTGGTGTCGACTCACCGAGGCGCTCAAACGCTTCAATTTCGAGTGGGAGGTTGAACTCTCGTGCGATCGCAAGGAGATGCAAGACCGCATTGGTAGATCCAGCCGTTGCGCCAACGGCACGAATCGCATTCTCGAGTGCGCGCTCCGTCACGATCGCGCGCGGGCGGAGGTCGTCGCGCACCAGCTGCACGGCGATCTCGCCGGAGCGTTCTGCAGCGGCAATCTTCTCGGGGTCGGTGGCGGGAATTCCGTTGAGCCCGGCGGGGGAGAGTCCGAGCACTTCGAGCGCCATGCTCATCGTGTTGGCGGTGAACTGTCCACCGCAGGCGCCAGCCCCAGGACAGGCGGCGTTCTCGAGATCCCAGAGCTCCTGCGCTGTGATCGTGCCGGCGCGGTACGAGCCAACCGCCTCGAAGACGCTCTGCACCGTGACGTCGCGCCCTTTATAGGTGCCAGGGAGGATCGTTCCGTTATAGAGGACGAGTCCTGGGATATCGAGGCGGCCGAGCGCCATTGCCGCACCAGGGCTCGTCTTGTCGCAGCCGGTGAGGCAGACGAGTCCATCGAAGCTGTGCCCTGCGGCAACGAGCTCGATTGAATCAGCGATCACCTCGCGGGAGATGAGCGAGGCCTTCATCCCCTCGGTGCCCATCGCTACGCCGTCGGAGACCGAGATGGTGCCGAACTCCATCGGGGTTCCACCGGCGCGCCGAATGCCGCGCTTTACCGCTTCGGCCAACTCCCGCTGGTTGTAGTTGCACGGCATCGTCTCGATCCAGGTGGTCGCAACGCCGATGATCGGCTTGGCGAGATCCTCGTCGGTAAAGCCGACCGCCTTGAGCATGGCGCGTGCCGGCGCGCGGTCGGGGCCATCGGTCATTGCCGCCGAATGGCGCTTCGCCGGATCACTTGCTCGCTTGTACGGATCGTTGCTCATGCAGTTCTTCCTTCGGCTGGTGTGCTGCGCGTATCGATCGGTCGCGGATGCGCCGACTCATACGCTGCAATCTCTGCACTGTGCGTGCGCACGTAATCTAGTTCATCGAGACCCTCGACCAGCATCTTCTGGTTGAACACGTCAATCGGGAAGGGATACCGTGCCCCAGCCCCACTATCGAGTGTTGCTGCTGCAAGATCGATCGTGATCTCACTCGCGCCATCACCCGCGGCCATCGCGAGGAGTTGTGCATGAAGATCATGGGGGACGACGATCGGGAGGAGACCGTTCTTCAGCGCATTATTCTTGAAGATGTCGGCGAAGCTGGTTGCGATAACCGCCTTGATGCCAAACGCAAGGAGCGCCCATGGTGCGTGCTCGCGGCTCGAGCCACTGCCGAAGTTTTCTCCCGCAACGAGGATCGAGCGACCGCGATAGCGCGGCTCGTCAAGGATGAATGGTGGCACCTTCATCGTGTCATCGGCGTTGAAGCGCCAGTCGCGGAAGAGCGCCTCTGCAAGTCCCGCCTTATCGATCACCTTGAGGTAGCGCGCAGGAACGATTTGATCTGTGTCGATGTTCTCGAGGGGGAGCGGAATCGCTGCGCTCGTGAAGCGCCCGACCTTCGGGGCGCTCATGCCTGCCTCGCCTGCTCGACGGTTCGCGGGTCGGTGATGCGGCCGGTGAGCGCCGTTGCTGCAGCGGTGAGCGGCGAGGCGAGGAAGGTGCGTCCACCCTTCCCCTGGCGCCCCTCAAAGTTGCGGTTCGAGGTGCTGATCGCGTACTCGCCGGGGGCGAGCTGGTCGCCGTTCATGGCAATGCACATCGAGCAGCCGGCCTCGCGCCAGTCGCCGCCCGCGGCGCGGAAGATGCGGTCGAGCCCCTCACGCTCGGCTTGGCGCTTCACGTCGGTTGAGCCCGGCACGACCATGAGCCGGAGGCCGGGCGCGATCGTGCGCCCCTTGAGGACATTTGCCGCGAGGCGCAGGTCGCTGATCCGCCCGTTCGTGCAGCTTCCGATAAAGACGGTGTTCACCGGCTGGCCGAGGATTGGTGCACCGGCGGTGAGATCCATATAGGTGAGCGCATTCGCGAGCGCACGTGCGGCAACGGGGTCGCTCTCCTGCGACGGATCAGGAAGGCGGCCACTGATCGGCAGGCCCATGCCGGGGTTCGTGCCGTAGGTCACCATCGGCTCAAGCGCATCGGCATCAATCACGATCTCCTTGTCGTAGCGTGCGTCGGCGTCGCTGGTGAGTGTGCGCCAGTAGTCAACGGACTTCTCCCACGCAGCACCCTGCGGCGCATGCGGTCGACCCTTGAGATAGGCGAATGTTGTCTCATCTGGCGCAATGAGCCCTGCGCGCGCGCCGCCCTCGATGCTCATGTTGCAGATCGTCATGCGCTCCTCCATCGAGAGTGCGCGAATCGCAGACCCTGCGTACTCAAAGATGTGGCCGGTTCCACCGCCAACACCGATTCGTGCAATGAGGGCAAGGATGATGTCCTTTGCAGAGACACCAGGCTTCAGTTGGCCGTCAACGCGGACGAGGTAGCTCTTCGGCTTGCGTTGCAGGAGGCATTGTGTGGCGAGCACCATCTCGACCTCACTGGTGCCGATGCCGAATGCGAGCGCGCCGAATGCGCCATGCGTTGCGGTGTGGGAGTCGCCGCAGACGATCGTGCTCCCGGGCTGGGTGAGACCGAGTTCTGGTCCGATGACATGAACGATCCCTTGATGCGCCGAGCCCCAACCGTGGAGCGGCACGCCGAAATCGGCGCAGTTCTGCTCGAGCTGCCGCACCTGGTTGGCCGCTGCTTGGTCGGCGATCGGGAGGTCGTGGGGGGTGGTTGGCACGGAGTGGTCGGCGGTGGCAACCGTTCGATCGGGTCGCCGAACCGGCAGCCCGCGAGCGCGAAGCCCGCTGAATGCCTGTGGGCTCGTCACCTCATGGACGAGGTGGAGGTCGATCGCGAGGATCGCGGGCGCACCAGGCGCAGCGCTCACAACGTGCTCGTCCCAGATCTTGTCGATGATCGTCTTTGGCATAACGCGAGCGTATCAGGTGGCTTGGGGGCATTCGGCGCAGCGATCGTGGGATACTCGCCCCCATGGGAGCAGCCGTTCGACCACTCGCCACACTCGCGGCGACGCGCCTCTTGCCCGCAACCGCTGCGCAAGACGCTGCGGTACTTGCCGGCTGGGCCGACGCGTGCCGCACCGCAGGGGTACCTGCGCTCGAACTCTTCTTGCGCGGAGCGGGCGCCGAGGCGGCCGTCGTGGCAGGGATCGCCGCGCTTGCGCGCTCGCACCCCGACATCGCTGTCGGCGTTGGGAGCGTCTATGACGCCGCCACGGCAGCGCGCATGATTGCTGCCGGCGCGCGCATCATCGTCTCGCCGATCACCGATCCAGCAACCGGCGCGGCATGTGCTGCCGCTGGGGTCGACTGGCTCCCAGGTGCCTTCACGCCAACTGAGATTGCACTGGCGGAGCGCGCCGGCGCAACGCATGTGAAGCTCTTCCCCGCGTCGGCGATCAACGCGCCTGCATTCATTCGTGCAGCGCTTGCGCCGAGCCCCGCCTCCTGCATCGTGCCAACCAATGTCGCGCTGGCAGAGATCCCTGACCTTCTCGCCGCTGGCGCCGCAGGCTTCGGCCTCGGGCCGCGCTTCCTCGACGGCGTTGATCCGCGCGATAGTGCTGCACTTGCGGCACGACTCCATGCGGCACGCGTTGCGGCGGGCACCGCGACATGAGCACGCCGCGCGACGAGGTGCGCGGCCCCGCAATCGTTGAAGGAGCACTCCCATCCGCAGTTGACCTCGTGATTATTGGCGGTGGGATCGCTGGTGCAGCAAGCGCCTTCTTTGCGGCGCGTGCAGGACTGCAGGTGCTCGTGATTGAACGCCGCAACGAGATTGCCTCACTCACCACCGCGGCAGCAACAGGTGCATTTCGTTTGCAGCACGACAACGCTGAAGAGTTGGCACTCGTTCGCGAAGGTGTTGATCTCTATTTGAACTTTGCAGAGCGAACAGGATTAGACGACTGGGATCTCGGAATCCGTCAGCAGGGCTATCTCTTCTGTAGTCGAACAGACGCATCAGCGGCGAAGGCGCGCGACCTTGTGGAGCTGCAGCGGGGCTTTGGCCTTGACGATGTTGAGCTACTCAGCGGAGATGAGGCGCGAGCGCGCTGGCCCTTCCTCGCACCGTCAATTGTGCAGGCGCGCTTTCGTGCCGGCGATGGCTTCATCGACCAGGTGGCACTCGCGCGGGGATATGCAGCAGCGTCGTCGCGGGCGAGCCAGATCCCCGGGGCGACCGGCAGCGGACACGCACAGTACGCCCTCAGCGTTGAGGTCACGGGATTCCTCCGCGGGGAGAGTGGCGCAATCACGGGTGTTGAGACGAGTCGTGGCGGCGTGCACGCCCCCGCCGTCATGATCGCCGCGGGGCCATGGAGCGGGAACGTTGCAGCACTCGCTGGCCTCACCCTGCCGATCGCGCCAACAATCCGCCAGAAGCTCGTCATCCCCAACCTCCCGGTGATCGACCAGGCGGGACCCATGACGATCGACGACGAGACGGGCTCGCACTGGCGCCCCGCAGGTGCTGGCTGCTATGCGCTGCGTACCGACCCAGCCACCCCTGCCGGCCCACCACTCCTCAAGGTGCCGACCGATGATCGCTACGCACACGCCCTCCTCGATCCAGCCTCGCCGAGCGCCCTTGCGCTGCTTGCCCCCTTCTGGCGCGACGTGTGGAGCGCGGGTCTGCCAGCCTGGCACCTGGCGGCTGGTCAATATGAATACACGCCCGATCACCGCCCCTTCATCGGTGCAACCGAGGTGGCTGGGCTCTTCGTTAATACCGGCTACTCCGGTCATGGGGTGATGTGCTCTGGAGGCGGCGCGCGGCGCGCCATCGATCTGCTGCTTGGCCGCACCGATCAGCGCACCGAGCCCTTCCGCGTCGATCGGCCGATGCACGAGCGCGCTCGCGACGTGCTTTGAGCCCTCGCCCTCGCTCTGCTAACCTAGTCCGATGACGACACGCGCAACGCTGCAGGTTCCAACGGCTCCTCATCTTGTTGCGCCGTTCGCCCTCATTGGTATTCGCAACCTTATTGGGTTGCTTATTCAGCCCCGGCGGGGCTGAGGAGACCAGAGGGCGGAAGAACCGCACCAACGGGAAACTCAGGACCTCCGCCAAGAAGGCGGGGGTTTTTTATTGACCAGAGCAGCAAGCACGCGAAGCAGGGAAGGGTGGATCGATGACACAGGTGGGACACGTGCCAGGTGCAGGGAGCCCAGCCGCAGATGCGGCGGAGCGCGCGCGCAAGGAGATGCTGCGCGACGGTCGCATCAGTGCGCGCAACGGTACGCGTCCGCGCATCGGCGCCGATGTGCTCTGTGAGGCGCTCCTCCTGCAAGGTGTCGATGTGATCTGGGGCTACCCAGGCGGCGTCATCTTGCCGCTCTACGATGTTCTCTCCGACCATCCTGACCTGCGCCACATCCTTGTCCGCCACGAGCAGGCTGCGGCACACGCCGCCGATGGATACGCCCGTGCATCCGGGCGCGTCGGCGTCTGCCTCGGAACGTCTGGGCCAGGGGCGACCAACCTGGTGACGGGGATCGGCACGGCGATGCTCGACTCCGTGCCGATGGTGGTGATCACCGGCAATGTCCCCGCCGCACTGCTTGGCAAGGATGCATTCCAAGAGATCGACATCACAGGGATCACGCTCCCCATGACGAAGCACAACTATCTCGTGCGCAACGCCGACGATATCCCTCACGCCGTTGCAGAGGCGTTCCACCTTGCACGTTCAGGTCGTCCTGGCCCGGTGCACGTCGACATCACGAAAGATGCACTCATGGGCGAGACGTCTGCGCCACACCCATCGCAGTCAGAGATTGAGGCGGGCCTGCCAGGGTATCGACCGAAGCTCGACGGGAATCCACGCCAACTTAAAACGATCGCCGCGGCGATCGCCGATGCCGAGCGGCCGATGCTCCTTGTTGGGCATGGCGTCTTAATTGCCAAGGCAGAGAGGGAGCTCCTTGAGCTTGCCCGCCTCGCACAGATTCCGATCGCATGGACACTGCTCGGCATCGGCGCCGTTGACGAGCGCGACCCGCTCGCGTACGGCTATATGGGGATGCACGGCTGGAAGCATGTCAACCGCGCGATCCAAACTGCCGACCTGCTCATTGCCGTCGGGATGCGCTTCGATGACCGCGTTACGGGGAACGTTCGCACGTACGCCCCGCACGCAAAGATTGTCCATATTGATATTGATCCGGCCGAAATCGGGAAGAACGTCGTTGCCGACCTCCCGGTCGTGGGCGACGCGCAGCACGTGCTCGCTGCACTCATCCCACTCACTGAGCGCGTCGATCCGTCGTGTCGGGCAGGCTACGTTGCCGAGCTCGCCGGATGGCGCGCGGAGAGCGAGGGGGCAGCGTGGCACGGCTCGGGTGCGTGGCGCGATGGGCTCCTCTCCGCCGACTTTGTCGTTGAGCGCATTGCGGAGGGCTCTGGTCACGATGCAAACCTCATTGCCGACGTTGGGCAGAACCAGATGTGGGTCGCACGCTACGGCCACTTCCGTCGCGCGAACTCTCACCTTTCGTCGGGGGGC
>CAIPEX010000057.1 GCA_903864185.1 uncultured Chloroflexota bacterium
ATCTGGCCAGGCGCGGAATGGATGGAGCGCGAAGCCTACGACATGTTCGGCATCATCTTTGAAGGGAACCGCGATCTGCGTCGCATCTACATGCCCGACGATTATCGAAGCTTCCCGCTGCGGAAAGACTTCTATCTTGCCGACGATGCATCGCGCTCACCAGCCGCCGGCGTGCGCAACATGGAGCGCGCAGGAACACCGCAAGATGCAACACCAGCGACGGCACTTCGTCGCACAACGGGGGCCTGATCCATGCCGCAGCAGACGCGCCCCTCACTCGACGATCCACGAATCTCCATCCCTGCGGGATCAGAGTGGTATGAGCCGGCGCCAACGCCGCAGACAGAACGCCAGGCAGAATTCCTCACACTTAAAGATGGTGAGATGTTCGTCAACATGGGGCCGCAACACCCGTCGACGCACGGCGTACTCCGCGTTGTCATCAAGATCGACGGCGAGAAGGTTGTTGACCTCGACCCAGTGCTCGGCTATCTGCATCGTGGCGTAGAGAAGCTTTGCGAAAACGCCGACTACCACCAGGCGATCTGCTACACCGACCCACTTGAATATGTAAGTTCACTCTTCTGCGAAGCGGCACCCGTTGCAGCATTCGAGAAGTTGATGGAGGTCGACGTACCGCGTCGCGCACAATACATTCGCGTCCTCACGATGGAGTTGAACCGCATCGCCAGCCACACACTCTTTCAGGGGTGGATGGCGCTCGACCTTGGTGGCCTCACGCCAATCCTCTGGTCGTTTATTGAGCGCGACGAGATCGTCGACATGCTCGCTGCCCTTACCGGACAGAAGCTCCTGTACAACTACTACCGCATCGGTGGCGTGAACGGCGACCTGAACCATGAGTTCATGAGCCGTCTCGGCACCTGGATGAGCCGTGCCGCCGCACAGATCGACTCGAATCTCGGCCTCATCAACGAGAACGAGCTCTTCGTGCGCCGGACCCGCGGCCTCGGCGTGCTCGATGCGAAAACGGCGCTCCGCATGGGGGTGACCGGGCCAAACCTCCGCTCAACGGGCGTCCCGTATGACCTGCGCCGCGATCGTCCCTACCTCGTCTATCCCGAGCTTGAGTTCGACATCCCGACTCGAACCGAGGGCGACTCGCTTGCGCGCTACCTCGTTCGCATCGACGAGATCAAGCAGTCGATTCGCATCATCGATCAGGTGCTGCACGAGATGCCAGACGGACCAGT
This sequence comes from uncultured Chloroflexota bacterium, assembly GCA_903864185.1. GTDB lineage: Bacteria > Chloroflexota > Limnocylindria > Limnocylindrales > Limnocylindraceae > Limnocylindrus. Next base: position 1,215 of record CAIPEX010000057.1, read on the forward strand.
GATGGCAAAACTTCCGCGCCTGATTCGCCCGCGGCCAGGCCGCGCATTCGGTGCAGTTGAGGGGCCACGTGGCGTCTACGGAACATATGCAATCAGCGACGGCACAGACCAGCCGTTCCGCATGCGCATCCACGATCCGTCATTTGTGCATCTTCAGTTGGTCGGACCACTCACGCGCGGCAATCTCATTGCCGACACGATGGCGGTCATGGCGAGCCTCGACCCAGTGATGGGTGGAGTCGACAAGTGAGCGGCGCAGCACTCGTCTGGGCGCGCCTCACACCAGCGGGGCGCATTCTCGCCGTTCTTCTGCCCGTTCTTGCCGTTGGCGGCGCGCTCACAACCGCGCTACTCATTGTGTTCGGCGGCGCAATCGCAGCAACGATTGGTGCAAATCTTCCTATCGTGCGCTTCCTTGCAGCATCGGTGATCACGTTCTTGATCACGGTGCCAACGGCCTTCCTCTTGATCTATATGGAGATGAAGATCATCGCGCTCATGAACCTGCGCATCGGGCCCGATCGCATCGGGCCGGCCGGCGCCGTGATGAGTATCGTGCACGGACTGAAAGTATTGATGAAAGAGGACTACACCCCACCAAGCGTCGACGTCCCCGTCTTCACACTTGCGCCAGTGGTGGTCTATCTCGCAAGCTTCATGACGGTGATGGTGATCCCATTCGCGCCCGAGCTGACAAGCGTCGGACTCGAGCTTGGCCTCCTCTACTTCTTTGCGATTGGTGGCCTTGGTGTTGTGGGATTGATGATGGCAGGCTGGTCGTCGTTCAATAAGTACTCACTGCTCGGCGGCATTCGCGCTGCGGCGCAGGCAATCAGCTACGAGATTCCACTTACGCTCTCGGTTGTCGGCATCGTCATTCTCACCGGCACACTCTCGCTGCCGAAGATTGTTGCAGCGCAGTCTGGTTCGCTGCTCGACTGGTTCATCTTCCGCCAGCCACTCGCTGCGATCATCTTCTTCATTGCAATTACTGCAGAGGCGAACCGCACGCCATTCGATAACACTGAGGCAGACCAAGAGATCGTCGCCGGATTCGCAACGGAGTACTCAGGCATGCGCTTCGGCTTCTTCTTCTTTGCGGAATACGTCAACGTCTTTATTGTCTCGGCACTCTTCTCCGCAGTGTTCCTCGGCGGGTCAAATGCGCCGCTCGTCCTCCCCTTCCACCCAGAGATCATCATCAACCTCGGCTCACTCGGCATCATGTTGCCCATCCTTGCGGGCATCGCGCCAGTGATCGGAACACTGGTCTGTGCCGCACCAATCTGGTTCGCGAGCTCGCGCATCAAGACATGGCAGGCACTCGTCGCCGGCTTCCTTATTTTCGGTGGGCTCTCGACAGCAGCTATCGGGTTCTGGGCCTGGGCGATGATCCCTGCACTCGGAAACCTGATCTGGTTCCTCATCAAAACCTTCAGCCTCGTCTTCGTTTTTGTATGGATGCGCGGCACCCTGCCGCGAGCGCGCATCGACCAGCTGATGGGCTTCGCATGGAAGTGGCTCTTGCCAGCATCGCTGCTGAACATCTTCGCAACGGCACTCGCGGTGCTGCTCACAACGTCGGGAGGCAACTAATGGCGCGGATTCCAGGATCGGGTCTCGTGCGCGGAATGGCGCTCACGCTGACGCGCTTCTTCCAGCCGAAGCGCACCGTCATGTATCCGGAGGTGAAGCCCGACATTCCACCACGGAATCGTGGGCGACTCGAACTCGTCACCGACGAACACGGCGCGCTCAAGTGCGAGACCTGCTTCCAATGCGCACAAGCGTGTCCGATTGAATGCATCGACATGGGCGGAACCGACACGAAGGGACGATTCGCCGTGCATTGGGGTCCCGCCGAGCAGTATGCCGAGCGACGGGAAGAGTCGGCCCTGCGCCGCGCTGGGCGAACCGTTTCTGACGCAGCTGCGGCGCAAGGGAGCAGCATCGACATCACGGCGGTTGATGCAACGCTCGAACAGTTCGATTACGACCCACACGCGATGCTCGGCATCCTCGAGGGGATCCAGGCGGCATACGGGTACCTCCCCGTCGACGCACTGAAGCGCGTGAGCCGTGCGACGGGCGCCTGGTACGCCATGGTGTACGGGACGGCAACCTTCTACCGCCACCTGCGCTTCGAGCCAGGGCGCACCCGCTCAATCGCAATCTGTCGCTGTGCCCCCTGCCTTGCCGCTGGCACGGGCCGCGTCGCGGGGACCCTCACCGCCGAGTTCAATACCGAGCTCGGGCGGGCGATCCCCTGGAGCAACCTGCGCCTCGAGACACTCCCTGGCCACCTCGCCGAGGCCCCCTCGCCACTCGTTGTTATCGACGGCGAGCAGCAGCGTGATTTGAACGCGCGCAACGTTGAAACCTGGACCGCCGCCCTCGCCGGGAGGTATGCCGCATGAACCACCTCACAGCGCCAAAAGGCTGGTCGCAGCCGCTCCTTGGTTCAGGCCTTGCGCCGTGGGCTGGCCTTCGCGCAGCAGTCGCCGCCGGCCCGCACGCCGTACTTGCGGCACTCGACGCCGCCCAGCTTCACTGCCATCGCGATGGCGGCGCATCGGTCGCGAGCTCGTGGCGCGCAACTGCAGCCACCACGGGAGAGACGCGCTACGCCGTTGCACATGCCTACGAATCCGACCCAGCACTCTTTACCACGCGCCTCCTTCTTGAGCAGAACGCGCAAGCCGTTGTCGAAGGTCTCGCCATCGCCGCCTTCACCGTGGGCGCACGCGAGGCGATCGTTGCGCTGCGTGCCGATGATGAGCAGGGGGCACGCGCCATCGAATCCGTGATCGCGAACGGCGTGCGTGAGGGGGCGTTCGGCTCGATCGCACTACGCGTGCGCGCCTTGCAAGGCTCATCGATGATCGGCGAGTCAACCGTGTTGATGAAGGCACTCGACGGCAAGCGCGGCCAGCCAGAACAAACACCACCGTACCCAGCAACCGTGGGCTACCTCGGCAAGCCGACAGCCGTGACGCGCGCAGCAACGCTCGCAGCGGTGCCATGGATCCTTGTACACGGTGCGGCGGAATACGCAGCAATTGGTGATCCAGCTGAGCCCGGAACGATGCTCGTCCAGATCGGCGGAGCAGTTGGCACACCAGGAGTTCTCGAGGTTCCAACGGGGACAACACTCGCCGACATCGTTGCAGCTGCGGGCGGCACGGCAAAATCGGCAACACTCAAAGCGCTCCTTGTTGGTGGGCCAGCCGGTGGGTTTATCCCAGCGCAACTACTCCCCGCAACTCCGTACAGCAGCGCCGGACTCGTCACTGTTGGCGCGCGCATCGGCTCTGGCGCAGTGCTTGCGCTCGACGCGAGCGTGGAGATTCCAGAACTTGCAGCAATGCTCACGCGCTGGAGTGCAGACGAAGCGTGCGGCAAGACAATCCCGTGTCGCATTGGCACCCGACGCCTCGCCGAGATCGGGCAGCGCTTTGTTGACGGACTCGCTGGACCTGCCGATGCCGCACGACTACAGACGCTTGCGGCCGACATCGCCGACAGTGCGCTTTGCGTGCACGAGGCACAGGCGTCAACGCCACTCTTGAGCGGGATGCGATACTTCGAACACGAGTTTCTTGGAGATGCAGTGAGCGCTGCACCCACGAGAAGTGGACGGAGCTGAGATGGCTGGCTTGATTGAACGACCAACGCAGATCGTGACCAACGATGCGAACGATGCTGCCGTCGAGCGACTCCTCTCCACCCGCAGCCCACAGCGACCTCAGCGCACACCAACGTTCTATGTAGAGATCGACGGAAAGAAGCTCGAAGCGTTTGAGGGGCAAACCATTCTCGAGGTGTGCCGTGCAAACGGCATCGAGGTCCCAACCCTCTGCTATGACCCGAAGCTCCCAGGGTTCGGCGCCTGCCGCATGTGCGTAGTCGACGTTGAGGGGTGCGACCAGCCACAGATCAGCTGCTCGGCAGCGGCAGAGCCGGAACAGATTGTTGCAACGCAAACCGATCGACTCCGTGAAATTCGCAAGACAAACCTTGAGCTGATTTTCAGCGACCACAACGCCTACTGCTTGCCGCCGTGCCAGAACAAGTGCCCAAGCCACATCGACATTCCAGGCTTCCTTAAGGCGAACGCAGAGTCAGAATTCCGCGAGTCAGCACGAATCTTCAAGCGCACCATTCCATTCCCAAGCGTGCTCGGCCGCGTCTGCCCGGCACCATGTGAAGATCACTGCCGCCGCGACGAGGTAGACGAGGCGATCGCGATTCGCGATAGCCACCGCTATGCAGGCGACCAGGTGTTGAAGGCGATGTGGGACGAGGATCTCGATCCACCCGTGCCGTTTGAGCTGCAGCCAAAAAGCGGCAAGCGCGTTGCTGTCATCGGCTCCGGGCCAGCAGGCGCATCTGCCGCGTACTACCTGCTCGTTGCTGGCCACGACGTCACCATCTTTGAAAAAGATCCAGAGCCGGGCGGCATGCTTCGTTACGGCATTCCGCAGTACCGCCTGCCAAAGATTGAGGTGCTCGACGGCGAGTACCAGTCAATTACGCGCCTCGGCGGTCGATTCGAATGCGGCAAGATGCTCGGCCGCGACTTCACCGTGGCCGACCTTAAGGCGCAGGGCTACGACGGCGTGGTCGTCGCGATCGGCTGCTACGACACCAACGACCTCGGCATTCCAGGCGAAGAGGCGGCTGGCGTCATCGACGGACTCGACTATCTCCATACGGCCGCACTCGGCCTGACCTACCCGAATCACGAAGGGAGCCGCGTCGTCGTGGTTGGCGGCGGCTACACCTCGATGGACTGCGCACGAACGAGCGTGCGCCAGGGGGCAAAAGAGGTCACCCTCGTCTACCGCCGCGACATGAAAGACATGCCTGCCGCCGACGAGGTGCACGAGATGATCGAAGAGGGCGCCCGCGCCATCTTCCAGGCGGGACCAACGCGCGTGATTGTCGATGCCAACAACAAGGTGACCGGGCTTGAGTTCATCCGCATGCAGCTCGGTGCGCCAGACGCGTCGGGCCGCCGCCGACCCGAACCAGCCCCCGGCACCGAATTCATCATCGAGTGCGACCGCATCCTCAAGGCGATCGGCCAGGGCCCAGACATGACCTGGGCGAGCGTTGGTGCAGACGGCGTCGCCACAACGAAGAACGGTCGGCTGAAGGCCGACGCGGTCACCTTCCAAACTGGTCGCGACGGCGTCTTCGGGTGCGGTGACCTTCGCAATGGAGCGACAACCGTCGTGGCCTCGATCGCCGATGGTCGCCGCTGTGCGTATGCGGTCGACGCGTATCTCCAGGGTCTCGACCTTGGAGAGATTCGCAATCGCCAGACTCTCGCCGAGCCACAGCCGGAGTTCCTCAGCATCGTTCCGTTCACTGCCGAAGCGAAGGAGCCGCGACTTCGCTTGAAGGCACTCCCAGCTGAAGCGCGCAAGAACGACTATGTGCAGTACGAGATTCCGTACACGAAACCAGAGGTGATGGCAGAGAGCACGCGCTGCCTGCAGTGCACGTGCGAAGCAATTGGTTTCTGCGATCTGCGTCGCCTTGGCATTGAATACGGAACAACGCTAAAAACCCTTGAGAAAGAGCACCATGGCGGCGCAGGGTTCCGCTCGATCACTGAAAATCGCTGGACTGGCGCGAACCACGATTACGTTCGCGACGACTCACACGCATTCATCTTGCGCGAGCCGTCGCGCTGCATCGACTGTGGACGCTGCGCGAACGTATGTGCCGAAGTGGTTGGTGCGGCGTGCTACGACTTCATGCGCACAGGATTTGACACACTCGTTACGACAGCGCTCGACATGAGCCTCAATGAGTCGCCATGCGTCTCGTGTGGCCGCTGCGCCGAAACATGCCCAACCGGTGCGCTGATGCCAAAGCCACGCATCCTCACGAAGTACGAGGTCGATGAGTCGCGCTGCATCCTCTGCGGCATCTGCGTCGATGCATGCCCCTACGACGCGCTTCGTAGCGGCTTCGACTTTGAGTTGGCACACGTAGACCGCAGTGAGCCAATGATCGACCTCATCGCGCTCTCGAAGATTGAGCGAACGTCTGAAGCAACGTTCATTCGCGGCGAGAGCAATTGGGAGAACACCGTAGCGGGCAAGCGGTACGACCCGGCGCGCCAGCTTCCGGTCTTGCCGTCAAGCTTGCGAGATCGCTAGCATGCCGCTCCCTCCAACAATCCCGTTCATTGGCATCACCTGGGCCGACGCACTCTTTCTGCTCCTCGGCGGCGTCGTACTCGGCTCCGCAACGCTCGTAGTGCTTGGCCGTGACATCATTCGCAACGGTCTAATGCTGATCCTTACCCTCGGCGCACTTGCAGGCATCTACGTGGTACTTGGCGCAAGCATTGTTGCCGGAGCGCAGGTGCTCGTTTACATCGGCGCGATCAGCGTGCTCATCCTTTTTGCAATCATGCTGACGCAGTCGAAATCGGCATCGGCGCAGCTGAACTTCCAAACGCAAGCGCTCCCTGCCGCCCTCGCGTCTGCACTGATCGGCATCCTCCTCGCCGTCGCCCTCGGTGCAACGCAATGGGGGAGCACCGTTTATAACGACACGCCAGATCCTGCAGGCACCGCAACCGCTGCCGCAGTGCTCTTCGGGCCATGGCTCCTCGCATTTGAAGTCGCCAGCGTGCTGATTCTCGCTGCGGTGATTGGTGGGATCTATCTCGCGATGAAGCCAGCTGAGAGCGAAGAGATAGAAGCATGAGCATGATCGCCGGGCACCTTGAGCCATATCTCGTGCTCTCGTCACTCCTCTTCTCTATTGGCGCCTTCGGCTTCCTCGCGCGACGAAATGCAATCAGCATGTTGATGAGCATCGAGGTAATGCTCAACGCGGTGAATCTTGCTGCGCTGGCGTTCGGCGCATTCATGCCAACGCTCGCCGGCCAGGGTGTTGCCTTTGCGCTCTTGATCATCGCCGTTGCGGCAGCCGAGGCAACGGTCGGCCTTGCGATCGTGATCGCGATCTACCGCAACCGCAAGACCCCACTCGTCGACGAGTACGACGCGATGAGGCAGTAATGACCGACACACCACTCTCCACCGCGCCGCTCCTCCTGATCCTTCCGCTCATCGGCTTCGCCTTTACCGCCGCCTTCGGGCGCCGCCTCGGCAAGCGCGCCCATATCGTCCCGCTCGTCGCCATCGCCGCCGTGTGGGTGCTCGCGATGGGCCTTGCGATCCCCGCCCTCCTTGGCGACCCGGCCCTTGGCGGCGAGGGGAGCTCGCTCACCCTCTTCACCTGGATCGCCTCAGGCGACCTCATCTTCAATGTGGGGATTCACGTCGACGGGCTGACCGGCGCCCTCCTCCTCGTCGTCACCAGCGTTGGCGCCCTCGTGCACCTCTACAGCGTGGGCTACATGAGCCACGACGGCTCGTACTGGCGCTTCTTCGCCTACCTCAACCTCTTCATGTTCTCCATGCTCCTCCTCGTCCTCGCAGACAACCTCCTCGTCGTCTTCGCCGCCTGGGAGCTCGTCGGTCTCTCCTCATACCTCCTCATCGGCTTCTGGTACACGAAGCGCGAGCCGGGGCTCGCAAGCAAGAAGGCATTCATCACCAACCGCGTCGGCGATGTCGGCTTCGCCCTTGGACTCATGGGCCTCGTCGCCGTCTTCGGCTCGCTCGATATCCACACGATCCTCGCGGGGATCGAGGCAGGCGCACTTACGGGCCCTGCGGCAACGGTGATCGCACTGCTCGTCTTCTGTGGTGCGGTTGGAAAGTCGGCGCAGTTCCCACTTCACGTCTGGTTGCCAGACGCAATGGAGGGACCAACACCCGTCTCCGCGTTGATCCACGCAGCAACGATGGTGAATGCCGGCGTCTATCTCGTTGCACGCATGAGCCCGCTGTTTGCCGCAAGTCACGAGGCGATGTTGATCGTTGCAGCAATCGGCATCTTCACGGCAATCTTCGCCGCATCCATTGCATTCACGCAGACCGATATCAAGCGCGTGCTTGCCTTTTCAACGCTCTCGCAACTCGGCTACATGTTTGCGGCACTCGGCGTCGGTGCATGGATTCCCGCGATCTTCCACTTGATCACGCACGGGTTCTTCAAGGGCCTCCTCTTCCTCGGATCAGGATCCGTGATTCACGCCGTTGACGGCGAGCAAGAGATGCCAAAGATGGGCGGGCTCGCACGCAAGATTCCGATTACCTACGCGACGATGTTGATCGGCACGATTGCGATTGCGGGACTCCCACCACTCGCCGGGTTCTGGTCAAAAGACGAGATCCTCGGCGAAGCGTTTAAGTTCGGCTTTGGGTGGGTCTGGCTTGTCGGGCTCCTCGTCGCAGGCATGACCGCCTTCTACATGTTCCGATTGATGGGGATGACCTTCTGGGGGGAGAGCCGCGTCAATCCGGCGGTGCATGTCCACGAGTCGCCGTGGACGATGACGCTGCCGCTCGTTGCACTGGCCGTGCCAACAATCGTCGCCGGCTTCTTGCTTGGATTCCCCTTCGCCGACGGCATCCTTGTTCACGGACTCAAGCCAGTCTTCGCGCCAGCAAATGAACTCCTTGGCCACGAGCATGAGGCCTGGACCCTGTTCGGCATCGACGGACTCCTCATGTTGGCGAGCGTCACCATCGCTGCAATCGGGACAGCCATTGGCATCCGGCTCTTCAGCAGCGACCATACGCAGCTCCTCTCCTCAATCACCACACGCCTCCGCCCGCTCTATGAGGGGAGCAGGAGCCGCTGGTACTTCGACGACCTCAACGACCTCGTGTTTGTACAGGCGGGCGGTCGCGTGGCCCGCGCCCTCTGGTGGTTTGATCGACGCGTGGTTGACGGTGCAGTGAATGGTGTCGGGACGATCGCTTCATCCAGCGGCCGTGGGCTGCGCCAGATCCAAACCGGTCGCGTGCAAAACTACGCACTCGGCATCGCGGTGGGACTTATCGCCATGGTGATCGTCTATCTCATGGTGGCAGCATGAGTGGCATGCCGATCCTCTCGCTGGTCACGTTCCTGCCACTCCTTGGCGCAATCGCCGTTGCACTGCTGCCATCATCGCGTCCAGGTCTCTTGCGCGGCACCGCACTCGCCGTTGCACTTGCAACATTTGCGCTCAGCCTCGTAATGATGCTTGGCATTGATGTGCGCGGGAGCGAGTTCTCGCTGACAGAACAGGTCTCGTGGATCCCCGCATTCGGGATCACCTATCACCTTGGGGTAGACGGACTCTCGGCCGCACTCGTAGTGTTGACCACACTGCTCAGCTGGATCTGCATCCTCGCAAGCTTCGGTCCAATCAAGACGCGCGTGAAGGAGTACTTCATCAGCTTCTTGATCCTTGAGACAGGAATGCTCGGCGTCTTCCTCTCGCTCGACCTCTTCCTCTTCTACATCTTCTGGGAGATCGTCCTCGTGCCGATGTACCTGATCATCGGCATCTGGGGTGGTGCAGAGCGGATCTACGCAACCGTTAAATTCGTCTTGTACACGCTCGTAGGTTCGCTCCTCATGCTCGTCGCGATGCTCGCAACAGCCTTCAGCCACCAGGTGGCGACAGGCTCGTGGACAGGGGCATTCGACCTCATCGCCCTGCGTGGGACGGTCACCGACCCCACGCTGCAGCTCGTCGCCTTCAGCGCCTTCGCGCTCGCCTTCGCGATCAAGGTGCCAATGTTCCCGTTCCACACGTGGCTCCCAGACGCACACGTTCAGGCGCCAACTGCAGGCTCGGTGATCCTCGCCGGAGTGCTGCTCAAACTCGGCGGCTACGGGTTTATTCGCTTTGCGATCCCGCTCTTCCCGCAGGCAGCGCACACGCTTGCGCCGTTGATGATCGTGCTCTCTGTGATCGCCATCATCTATGGAGCACTCGTTGCGATCGTGCAGACCGACCTAAAGAAGTTAATCGCCTACAGCTCCGTGAGCCACATGGGCTTCGTGACGCTCGGCATCTTCTCGTTCAATCGGCAGGGTGTAGACGGCGCGATCCTGCAGATGCTCAACCACGGTCTCATTACGAGCGGCCTCTTCCTTCTCGTTGGTATCGGCTATGAGCGCACGCACGATCGAGAGATTGCAAAGATGGGGGGCTGGGCCTCGCGTACGCCCGTCTACGCAGCACTCTTCGGCTTCTTCCTGTTCGCTTCAGTGGGGCTTCCAGGACTTTCAGGGTTTGCTGGAGAGTTCCTTGTGCTGCTCGGTGCATTCTTCGTCAACCCGATGATTGCTGGAGCAGCAACGCTCGTGATGATTCTTGCAGCGGTGTATCTGCTCTGGATGTACCAGCGCGTGTTTACTGGGCCGCTCTCGCCGTTCCTCAAGGGGCTCGGCTCACACCTGACCGATGTCACGCCGACAGAGATCATCACCCTCACGCCACTGCTCGTGATGATCGTCGCGTTCGGCATCATGCCAACGCTGCTCACAGCATCATTCGGGCCGAGCGTCTCACAGTTCCTTCTCGCGGCGTTTAGCGGAGTTGCACCATGAGCGGCGAGATGATGACGATCGCACCACTCCTCACGGTTATTTTCGGTGCCGTCGCTGTGCTGATTGCCGACATGGTTGTCCCCGCACGTCGCTACACGCCGATCGCCGTTGCGCTTGCTGCGCTTGGGGCAGCTGCAGTATTCATCACCGCGCAAGGCGGCGGGGTGACAATCGCACTAGCCGGCGCATATGTCACCGGCCCGTTTGTCTCG
>CAIPEX010000058.1 GCA_903864185.1 uncultured Chloroflexota bacterium
CGCTCACCACCGCGTGCGCCGAGTGATGCGGCATAGCGAATCCCCCAGAGGAGCACCTCCGTAGAGGCTGGAGTGCCACCACCTGGTGGTGGGATAAGGCCGAGGATGAGCCCGCAGGAACCTGGCAGCGTTGCGGCCCCACGCCACGCATCGGGATCACCGATCGGATCAATCGCGAGGCTCTCAATGGGGAGCTGCGACCATTCGGCGGGCGTGAGTGCTGCGAGTGGCGTCTCGAGTGCGAGGAGCAGGCGGTGACGGCCTGCCAGCTTGCTCAGCGAGCCGGCAAGTTGCTCGATGCGCTGCGCTCGGACACTGACATCGCGCAGGTCGGGAAGACGCACGGCGAAGAGCTCAGGCGCGAATGCCAGAATCCGTTCGCAATCCCGCACGTCAATCACCCCGTCTGGGGCGTCAACGACGAGAGTTACCTGTAGGCCGCGAGCGCGGGCGGCGGCACCATCATCGACGTCGGAGGTGAAGAACGGTCCGCCCAGTGACGCGACAAGGGTGATCTGCTCCTCGCGCTGTGCGGCGAATGCAGCGGGGTCGAGGAGCGTTGCGAACATTAAATCGGCAGCGTGAGGCGAAGGGTCGCGAGCGCCGCCCAGTTCAGGTAGAGCAGTGCGAGCGCGAACACCAGTACGCCCGTCACGAGCGCCTCGCCACCGCGTCGTCCGAGTCCTGCGCTCCATCGCCGGCGCATCGCTTCGGCGCGTGTCGGCGGAATCGTCGCGCCAAGAAGAAGCCCGGTGAGCAGCCCGCCGAGGTGGGCGGCATTATCAATTCCTCCGCCGATGAGGTTGGAGCTTAGACCGAAGACGATGTTCACGAGAATGAGCCCGCCGATCTGACCAAGCGCAGCGCGGACGCCGCGCTCAACGAGTGGCTTATGCGCCCACTCGGCTCCGAGCGCAACGCCAAAGAGGGCGAAGATCGCGCCCGATGCACCAACCGTGGGGGAATCGGGAGCGACGATCGCACTAGCGAGTGAGGCGCCAACTCCACCGATGAGATACCAAAGGACGAGGCGTGGTCCTCCATACAGCCGTTGGATCAGCTTCGCCCCAAGGTCAAGTGCGAAGAGATTAAAGAGCAGGTGCAGCAGGTTCGCGTGCACGAGCGTGACGGTAAGGAGTCGCCACGGCTCTGCGGAGAGGTAGTCGTAGCCGCCGTAAATTTTTACGAGTGCGAGGGCACTAAAAAGTGGATCGTAGAGAAACGACGCCACCGAGAAGGCGCCGGTGACGATGACCAGGAGCAGCGGCACCCAGCCGAACGGATCGGACCCGCGCGCTCGGTTGAATGCAATGCTCGAGCGAATCCGCGAGCCGAGACTCCCAGCACCGGTCTCCTTTGCGAGCCAACCGATGCGCGAGGCGATCTCTGCCCGTGCTGCATCGTTCGGCGCGTCGCGCTCAGCGCGTCGATAGAGATCGAGCGCCTCAGCAAGATCGCCTGTGCGGACACGTGCAGCCGCAAGTCGTCGCAAGGCGATCCCACGCGTCTCACGATCTCCCGCATCGATCGCCGTGGAGAGCGCGTCTGCAGCCTCGGCATCGCGCCCGAGTCGCACGTACGCCTCAGCGGCGCCAAGGGCGGCACGCGCGGCGATTGGCAGCTCAGCGGCAGCATTCACCTCTTTGAAGACGGCGAGGGCGGCCTCTGCATCGCCCGCATCGAGGTGGTCGGCGCCCGTCGCAAGCATGGTCAACGCCATGTCGGTTGGCAGCTGGGAGGGCATGGACTGGTCGGGCTGCTGCATGCCTAGAGCCTACGCGATCACTGCGCCCCTGTC
>CAIPEX010000059.1 GCA_903864185.1 uncultured Chloroflexota bacterium
CTATGTGCTGGTCAGTGCAGCGACGATGCCGGTGGCATCAATGGTGAGCCGCGTGACCTTGCGCCCAGCAAGTCGGCGCGTTGCCGCGGCGGCCCAGCGCTGCAGCTCTTGTCGTCCGAAGTCGACGCGAGCGCCAGCACCAACGAGGAGAAGGTGATCGGCCGGGAGGCGGCCAGCGCTTGTCAGCGTGCAGCTGTAGCGGCTCCCTGTCCCCTCGCCGATCGCGCGGAGTGCGGCGACTTGTCCGCCGCTCTTGCTGTCAGCTTCACGAAGATATGGTGCGTCGAGCTGATCGCTAAAGACTGGAGTGGCGAAGACTCCCGCCTTGGCGGCAGCGCTCTTGGTTGTGATGATGATCCGCATCTGATCCTCCTCGCGCCTCTGACGCCTACTGCTTACTGATCTTGCGCCTGAGATAGCCGAGACGGCCACCCATGTCGACCGGGGTAAAGCCGAGCTCGCGCTCAACTGCATCCGTTGCACCGATGTTATCTAGTGCCAACTGGCGCAACTGGTCTGTTGCGACGGGGAACGGGAAGCGAATGGCCTCGGAGATGCGCGCAACGAGGGTGATGAGCGGGACCGGCATGGGGATGATGATGCGGCGCTTCCCAAGGGCACGCGCCACCTCGCGCGTGATCTCGGCGTACGTCCAGTAACGTGGACCGCCAAGTTCGAACGACGCCTTGATGCTCCCCTTCGGCGCGTTGAGCACCTGCACGATGGCGCGGGCCACATCGCCAACCCAGACAGGCTGGAAGCGACTCTTCCCATCGCCTGGCACTGGCACCGCTGGCGCAGGAATCTTGACGAGCGCCGCAACGATATTGAAGAAGCCGTCGCGCTCACCCCAGATGAGGCTCGGCTTGAGGATCGTCCAATCGAGTGTCGAGGCGCGAACGAATCCTTCGCCGCGCGCCTTGGAGCTCGCGTAGTGCAACTCCGCACGCTCCTGCACACCGAGCGCACCGAGATGAATGAAGCGCCTAATGCCGGATGCCTCGGCGGCCGCGACGATCGTGGCGGTACCAACGGCATTGACACGCTCAAGGTCGGCGCCATCGTTCCAGTCGCGTGGCAGGGCGACCAGGTGCACGACCGCATCGCAGCCAACCATCGCTGCGTCGAGCGAGGCGCGATCGTTCACCGTCCCGATCCTCGTTTCAAGTTTGCCGGGCGAGGCGGCTACGCGTGCGAGCAGCGAAGTCGCTCGTGCATCGCTGCGTACTAGGGCGGTGACGGAGTGTCCGGCACCCAAGAGTGCTGGGAGCACGTGACTCCCTACGAAACCCGTTGCACCGGTGAGAAAGACTCGCGCCATAGAACCTCCCTAATCGCTTCCTCGGCCTCTTTGGGCCACCGCTCCACTCTATGATGCACCGATGATTGGCGCACTGCTCGCGGGGATGTTCGCAGGCTACGCAATCGCTGTCCCCGTCGGCGTGATCGCCGTCCTCATTATTGAAACGGGGATGATGGGCGGCCTCCGCCGCGGGCTTGCCGCTGGCGCCGGTGCGGCAACCGTCGACCTCCTCTTCTGCTCGTTGGCGCTCGTCGTTGGCGGCCTCCTCAACCAGCTCCTTGCGGTGGCGTTAGCGCCACTCCAGGTCCTCTCGGGCGGGATTCTGATCTCCATCGGGGTGCGCGGGCTCCTCTCGCTCCGCGCCTCGAGCACCAGCGCCGACGCGGCTACCGACCCGCGTGTGCGTGGGAGCGCACGGCAGCTCTACCTGCGCTTCATCGCCCTCACCGCGATGAACCCCGCGACGGTCCTCTACTTCTTGGCGCTCGCTATTGGGCTTCCCGGTCTCGGGAGTGACCCGATGAACGCTGTCGCCTTCACCCTCGGTGCGGCGGGGGCGAGCCTCTCGTGGCAACTCCTGCTCGGGGCGATCGGTGCCGCTGCAGGTCGCATCCTGCCAGAACGAGCGGTCACCGTGACACGCATCGTTGGTCAGGTGCTGATCATTGGATTCGGTACGAGCATCGCCGTGACGGCGCTGCGCAGCGTCGCTTAGCCGATCACCACATTGCGCTCCGCAGCAAGATCGCTGCGCATCGGTCGATCAATGAGCACCCGAATACGATAACGCAGCGATAGTTGTGCGCCGTCAAACACGGGCGGCGCGTCACTCGGAATTTCAAAGGTGACGAGACTCCCCTTCGCTAGGTCACTCGTCGGCAGCTCTGCGGCGGCGATGCGCACGGGCGGCGCCATCTTCACGTCGACATACAGTTCGACACGTGCGCCGCGACCACCAGAGGCGCTCGGCCAACGAACGTTGACACGCAGCGTGCTACCCGGAGCGATGGGTGGTGTCGGCTCAACATCCATGGAGACCTCGCCATCAGACCAGGCTCCCATCATCGCCGACGGTCCGAGCGAGAGCACACCCGATCGCAAGAGGTCTGGATTCTGCGCAACGTTGATCACGGCGGCCACGCGCTCGTCACCGCCTGCAGCGATATCCCACTCCACTTGGAGCGTCCACACCACCATGTAGACACCGAGATGCGCGGAGGGTGGCCCAAGTGTTGGGGCGGGTGCAAGGATCTTGAGATCGATCTCGTCGCCCAGTGCCAGCGTTGCCGGCACGGAAATCTCATTGAGTGGCACATTGGCGATCTCAGTGGCGACCACTTCGATCCACGTAATGGTGTGTTCCTGATCGCCGTCCTTTTGGGTTAGTGATTGCGTGATCTCGCGCACCAGGTGTCCCTTTACAGCAACGCGCGTCCCTCGCGCCTTGATCTCTTTGGTTGCGCGCACGCGGAGACGGGCATGAATCTCACCACCGACCAGGCTCCCGGGTGTCACCTCAATGGAGCCCGAGAGGGCATCGGTGCACGGCGTGAGTAGTTCCGCACTGGTCAGGAACGCCAGTGGGTGTGCGCCGTCGCGCGCCGCCAGCATCTCGCCGTTCAGGCGGTCGAGTGGGGCGGGGAGGGAACCGGTCTTCCCTGCGTGGCGCTCGCGTCCTGCGGCGCGCCAGAGGTCAAGGAAGCTGTTAGCCACGTGCAGCTCCGCTCGCCGTCGCGGAAGCAAGGATGTCCGCCATCTCCGCCGCATCGCGCGCGACCCAGGTTGGACGCTGCGCCGCCGGTAGGTCATCGATCTGTACGGCGCCAACGCCCGCGCCGACGCCCGTCATCAAGAGAATGGATCGACACCCCGCCGCGTTCGCCGCAGCGATGTCGGTCGCGGGAGAGTCGCCGATCATGATCGCGTCGCGAATGTCGCTCCCGTCGAGCGCCGCCGCCTGCAGCAGC
>CAIPEX010000060.1 GCA_903864185.1 uncultured Chloroflexota bacterium
TCCCTCACCCCTTCGACGGATGGCGGAGCTCCCTCCTTGCCGACAGCGCCGACGAAGAGCTTCTTGCGCACGTCGACTGGATCGAAGGGTGGAACGCGCGACTCGTGGCCCCAGGAGGAAACCAGCGTGCCGCCGAACTTGCCGCAGCACACGGGATCCCCGCCGTTGCGAGCAGCGATGCGCACACGATCCTCGAGGTGGGCGGCGCCGCAACGGCGATGAGCGGCGATCTCTCAACGCCAGCCGGCCTTCGCACTGCACTTCGCGGTGACCGCGAGATGATCATGGGACGCGGCTCGCTCGTTGCACGCCTCATCACGCCAGTCGCAAAGGTCGTCAATGCGGCACGCAACAATCGCCGCATTCCCGCAGGAAGTCGGTTCGGCGAACCACGATGAGCCGTAGCAGCGCCTCACCGCTGCGCAGCCGCATCACACGTCGCTCAGTGGTGATCGCACTCGGCTTCACCGCACTCTTTCTCTTCGGCATTAGTCGGCTCCTCCCCGCACAGCTCGTGCCAGAAATCGGCCGGCTGATCGCGAGCGCCACGCCGATCTATCTTCTCCTCGCACTTGCGGCGAGTGCGGCAACCTATCCGCTGCGCGGCCTGCGTTGGCGCCGTGTGTTGGATGCGGCGGGCCTCGTCATCTCGCGCCGCGCAGCCACGGAGATCCTCGCGCTCTCGTTCTGGGTGAACGTGCTGCTGCCAGCGAAGCTCGGCGATGTGTATCGCGCCTGGCTCTTAAAGCACAACGGCGCAACATCATTTGGTGGTGCGATGGGAAGCGTCGTTGCAGAGCGCCTGGTCGATCTCGCAACGGTCGCACTTCTTGGCGGCGCATCGGCGCTTGTCGCCTTCAACGGGCGTCTTTCTACAACCGTCTCACTGCTCGTTGGCATCGCGCTGCTCGTAGCGGCTGGAACACTTGCACTTCTCCTGCTCTCGCGCGGCCTCGGTGCGAAGATCGTCAAGCGCCTCCCACTTCCTGCACGCGTGCGCGAACCACTCTTGCGTGCCGTCGCCGCGTTGCAGGCAGGCACAGGCGGCAGCCTGGTCGCTCAGATCACGCCGTACTCGCTTGGCATCTGGGCGCTTGAGTCGCTCCGTCTCGGCCTTGTTGCTGGGGCACTCGGCCTCTTTGCAGTCTCGCCAGAGGTGGGGATGATCGGCATCTCGGCGGTGGTCTTCACCGCACTTGTCTCCGCCGTGCTCACCGTCGTGCCGGCAACACCAGCAGGGATCGGCATCGTGGAGATGGGAACCTTCGGCATCTTGTTCGGCATCTTCGGCATGTCGCCAGAGCAGGCAGCCGCTCTAGCACTGCTGGACCGTGTTGTTGGCGTTGGCAGCCTGCTTGTCGGCGGCGCCGTGCTCTTCGCCTGGTCACCCTACCGACGCGGAGTCGGCCGCCTGCGCTAGCCGCGACGCTTCGTCGCCGCTCGCGTCGGCTTCCCCTTCGGTTTCACTGGCGGCTTCCCCTTCGGCTTCACCGTGCGGGTGCGAGCAACGGAACTCTTTCGCGGGGCGGCACTGCGCTTCGGCGCCGTCTTCACCGCCGCTTTCGCGCCCGCCTTCGCAGCCGGCTTCTTTGCAGGCGCTGCCTTCGTTGGTGCGGCCGTCATCTCGGCGGGGAGTGGCTTCAGCTTCAGCAAGCCCTGCGCCAACTGAATGCTGCGCTCGATATTGAGCTTGTCCCAGCCATCTTCCATCCCCGGTGTCTCCAGGTAGTAGTTCACGTGCGCAAGTCGCGGATGCTGGATCAGCGCAGCGAGCCCGCGCGTGCCGACGTTCCCCCCACCAATGTGCTGGTGTAGGTCGCGCTTGGAGTTGTGCTCGGCCTTGCTGTCGTTGTAATGGATCATGACGAGCTTCTCGAGCCCGATCTTCTTGTCGAATTGTTCAACGAGTCGATCGATCTCCACATCGCCAGCCATCGCTACGCCCGCACCCCAGAGGTGCGCCGAGTCGATGCAGTAGCCGACACGATCAAGGTCGATGCCGCGCGCGGCCATCGCCTCGTGGATGTCGATCAACTCTTCGAGGCTTTCACCGATCCCGTTGCCCCCGCCCGCACTGTTCTCAAGGACCAGCAGCGCGCTGTCGTCGCGGAGAGGAACACCGTCGAGAATCTTTTCCACTGCCATGGCAACGCGACCGACGCCAGCGGCGACACCCGTCCCCATGTGTGAGCCGATGTGCACATTGACAAACGATGCGCCGTACTCGGGCGCCACGCGAAGTTCGTGCCGGAGCAGCTCGACGGTCTTTTCACGGAAGACGGGATTTGGTCCGGCGAGATTGGCGAGATAGGCGGCATGCACGGCGAGCGGGCCGAAGCCGTGCTCCTTCATGCGCGCGCGGAAGGCGGGGAGCTCCTTCGGGAGTTCGGCGCGCCGCGCCCA
>CAIPEX010000061.1 GCA_903864185.1 uncultured Chloroflexota bacterium
AGTCGTGATCGCACAGGTGTGTACGCTTCCAGCGCTAATGCTCGTAAACTTCAAGCCGCCAATAACGGGAACCGCAACCATGGCGTTGTTCGTATCTCCCGTGCCGAGCTGCCCATAGTTATTGTATCCCCAGCAGTACGCCTTCCCTTGCGCGGTCAGCGCGCAGTTGTGCTGGTAGCCGACCGAGAGGGCAACATACCTTCGACTCACGGCGGAAACGGGGGCCGCGCCAGCGATGACGAGGGTGAGGATCGCGAAGATCGCCGTGCAGCGGGTGAGGATGGTACGCATGCGGTTCCTCCTACGCGCGCTTTACTCCACTACGAAGGAGCGAGGTGCCGGCCGCAGCGGTCAGGCCAGCCAAGAGCACAAGCACAACTGCAGGGATAGAACCGTCGCGGTTCGTGTGCGGCAGGCCAGAGCCAACCGTAAACGATTCGCTATTCGACTGGAGTCCAGCCCCAGTTGCATTCACGCCTCGCACTCGTACGGTGTGGCTGGTTCCTGCGCTTAGTCCCGTGACCTCGTGGGTCCTTGAGGTACCCGCCGTGCTTATCCAGCTGCCAGAATCATCAAGTGCGTACTCGTAATCCGTAATTCCACCGCTATTCAGGGTGGGCGCCGACCAGGCGATCGTCGCACCAGTCGTCGTTGCCGCTGGTGCATCCAAGACTGGCGCAGATGGAACGGTGAACGGGTTGTTGGAGTCGGACGTTGCCCCACCACTGGCGGTAACCGTGTGAGCCTGTCCCGACGTATCGTCGAGCCAGGTTGATCCATTGTTAAGCGCGAGGAGCAGTTTGGAATTCGCAACGGCGGTCAGCGTTGAGGTTGGCACGGTTGCGCTCGCCCCGCTATACAGAGCGGTCCCGTTGACAAAATGGAAATTAGACAGATTCCCGGGGAAACACGTAGGGGCGGCTGACACTTCAGAACCGATGTACAGGTGCTGACCAGTGGTATTGATGTTTGTTGAATCTGCAGCGGTGGCAACGCGTGTGCCGTCTACGTAGAAATTCATGTTCCCAGCGGTACGGGTGATGGCATAGTGAATCCATCGATTGAAATACCCGCCTGGGCCGGTGAATGAATACGTAAGCTTGATATTTGGCGATCCGCTCGCCCAGATATATGCGGTACCACCTTCGATACTGAAGGCGAGGGCTGCGCTCGGGTAGGTCCCCAGCGAGAAGGCTCGGTTGAACCCGCCCGAACTTGTTTGGTAGGCGAACCATTCGACCGTGAAGTCGTTCGTTCCGATGTTCCAGTCGGCGCTCGTTCCGGCATCTAAATAGCCGCTTGACCCATCGAGGAGGACCGAGCCATCTGGATCCGACGCGAAGGTGGAGGGCGGCGTGAGCATGAGCCCAAACGCAAGCGCGAACACAGCGAGGGCAGAAACGAGTTTTTCCTGCACGCTATTTCGGCTCATCTTGCAAAAATCATTTTTGTATTCTACCCAAAAATGAACCCACGGCAACTGCAAATCCCATGCCCAGGGGCCCCGTGGCGGCCGATGAATTTCGTGCGGTCGCGGGGGGGGTAAGCCCTTGATCGGAAGCCCACCACTGCCGTTGCATTCGCCCCGAACCGCTTCTCAGCGGCGTCGTACCGCGTCGGTCGACCAGAGCGCCCAGAGGACGAGCACCGGCTGGAAGAGGAGGCGTATCGCCCGCGCTCCATCGGAGTTCAACCCGAAGGCGTCGATCCCGTTCACGAACTGGTTGATGTTGCCTGGGAAGATCGCCACAAAGAAGAGCGCCACTACGAGGCCAACACGCCTGCGGAAACGCCAGAGGGTGACCAGTGCAAGGCCGAGCAGGATCTCCACGATCCCTGAGCTGACCACCACGAAGTCTGGGTCGAGCGGTAGCCAGGTGGGGACCTGTGCCTGGAACTCGAGGCGACTCACCGTCAGGTGGCTCACGCCAGCAGAGATGAGGAAGATGCCGAGCCCGACCTGGCTCACCCGCCTCCCCCAGAGCAGCGCGGTGCGTATCACGGTCGTGCCAACTTCATCGATCCACTCTACAAGCGAACGCAACGAGACACGATCTGCGGAGCGGTGCACGCAAAAAGTTGAGGAGGCCAGCTCCCGAAGGGGCCAGCCTCCTCACCGTGCACCACGGTTAGCTCGCCGTGCGAGCGCGTGCGAGTACTAGCCGGTCAAGCCGAGCTTGAGGGCGAAATAGACCACGTAGGCTGCGATCGCAACCCAGAGCAGTGGCTTCACTTCGCCCGCCTCGCCCTTGGCCGCCTTGAGCAGACCGTAGGTGATGAAGCCGGCGCCGATGCCATCGGTGATCGAGTACGCGAGCGGCATGATGATCAACGTGGCGAGGATTGGGAAACCCTCGCTCGTGTCCGACCACTTCACATCGCGGATCGACTGGAACATGAGATAGCCAACGACCACGAGCGCTGGTGCCGTTGCGGCTGCTGGGATGATCCCAGCAATCGGCGCGACAATCAGTGCTGCGAGGAAGAGGAGCCCGGTGACAACGCTGGTCAACCCCGTGCGGCCACCCTCTTCAATGCCTGCGGCCGACTCAATGTAGGTCGTGTTCGACGAGACGCCGAACAGGCCACCAACGCCAGCAGCGATCGAGTCGACGAGCAGGACCTTGTCGGATCCTGGCAGCTGACCCTTCTTGTCGAGCATCCCGCCACGCTCACCGAGTCCAACGATGGTCCCGGCCGTGTCGAAGAAGTCGCTCAACATGATCGTGAAGACAGCGAGTGCAACAGAGACGACGCCGACGCCGTTCGACCAGACCGAGGTCAGTGAGCCGAGGGCTGCACCGATTCCGGCAAAGTTGTTTGCGTCAAGCGGGCTTACGAGCGTTGCTGGAATCGAGGTCACGCCAACAGCGAGCGCAACAAGCGTTGCGGCGCTAATGGCGATGAGGAGCGCACCTGGAAGTGGCCCCTTCTTGCGACCGATCAGCACCAGCGCAATGACGAGACCCGTGCCGAAGACGGCAAGTGTCGCCAGCGGCGTCGTGCCGAAGCCGAGCGTGAGCGGCACCGTTGGCGCCGGCGACTTCACGATGATGCCGCCCTCAAAGAGGCCGATCATCAAGAGGAAGAGTCCGATGCCGACAGCGATTGCACGCTTCAGGCTGAGTGGAATTGCTTCAAGGATTGCCTTGCGGAATCCCGTCAAGACGAGGATCGTGATGATCACGCCCTCCCAGACGATGACCGCCATGGCCTCTTCCCAGCTGAGGCCCTTCCCCGCGATCAGGTCGAAGGCGACAACTGCGTTCAGGCCCATGCCTGCGGCGAGTGCGAATGGATAGTTCGCGATCATCCCCATGGCGATCGTGAGGATGCCTGCGGCGAGTGCGGTGCAGGCCGCAACGGCAACGGCGCCAGGAGCGCCCGAGCCGGTGAGCGCACCGTTCGCGCTCGAGACATAGAGCGGATTGACGAAGACGATGTACCCCATGACCAAGAAGGTGGTGATCCCGGCGCGGACTTCTGTCCCGACCGTGGTCCCCCGCTTCTTGAGCTCGAAGTACGAGGCGATGCTTGCCATGTAGTCCTCCCTCGTTGACCGAAGAATCGGTCGGTCGACCGGAGCCCCACCCCGAGCAGCCTCCGCGCTGGTACGGGTGGCCACCGCGTGGCCTGCGAGAGTCAATCAGAGCCTAGGCGAGATCGCACGGTGGAAAAGCCCCAAAACAGGGCAAAATGACACGATTGGCTCATGTTTTTTCGTGCAGGTGCACAAGTCTCAGTGTCGCCGAGAGGGAACCAGGAGTAGCTGGTGGCCCCGGCAGGAGTCGAACCTGCGACCAACTGCTTAGAAGGCAGCTGCTCTAATCCACTGAGCTACGGGGCCAGCTTCCCCTAGGATAGAGGCATGAAGGCAATGTATGACAGTACCGAGCTCGCCTCAATGGACCCGCTCGTGCTCATGAAGAATCTCGACCACTGCCGCATGACCTCGCGGCGCCTCTCCTATGTCCTCCAGCAGCAGGTCCACCTCTACACCCCCGAGGCGAACAAGGTGCGCGACGAGATCGACCACTATGTGGAGGCCGAGCGCCAGATTGAGGCCGAGATGGCCCGACGGAAGATCCGCGCCTAACCCCTAGCCGCGCGCGGTTGGATTGAACGTCACGCCACTCCCAAGCTCGCTGTCGTCGAGTATCCAGCGGCACTGATCGTCAAGCTCGAGCCCGGTGAACGGATCGCCGATCAATCCAATTGGCCCATCGAGGTCGAGGAACTCTGCCGCGCCGGCGACCGCTGCCGCACCTGCGATGCCAAGCTTCGTCTCAACCATTGAGCCGAACATGCGGCGCAGGCCGAGCGACTCTGCCTTGCGGAAGCCGCGCAACGATGGGCCGAGCCCGCCGATCTTCACCTGCTTCAAGTTCACGCCGTCGACGAGGCCGACGAGTTGCTCGATATCGTCGTACACGATGCAGTCTTCGTCGGCGATCACGGGGATCTCCGTTGCTGCGGCGAGTGCCGCCATGTTCTTGATGCGACCGGGTCGGAGCGGCTGCTCGAGCAACTCCACGTTGCTGCGCTCGAAGAGCGGCAAGAGTTCTAGCGCGCGCTCGAGTGTCCAACCGCAGTTTGCATCGAGGCGGAGTGGGCCGTGGTAGACCTCGCGCACGCGACGAATCAGTTCCTCTTCGCCACCGAGGCCCACCTTTAGCTTCAGGCTCGGGTACCTCGTTGCCGCTGCGGCTCGCTCAACCATCACGTCGATTGGCGCAATGCCGATCGTGAGGTTCGTGTGCCCCATCGTCTCGGGTCCGCCGAGCCAGCGACGCAACGAGGTGGTTGCCGATCGGGCGAGCAGGTCGTGTAGCGCCTGTTCGATCGCCGACTTGGCGGCACCATGGTTGCCGAGGGCGATATCCATCGCGTCGCTCATCGGCGCGAGGGCGTCGGCAGCACGGCCCGCCATGCCGGTCAGTCCACGTGCGCTGGCATAGCCGCTCTCGCTCGCAGCGCCACCGGCCACGGCAAGTGCGGCGCTCAGCGCCGGGAGCGCGACGGAGAGGAGGAGTGGCGCCACCGCGGCGATCGTCTCGGGGGTGTCGCCGTAATACGGATCGGCGCAGCCCTCGCCCCACCCTTCGATGCCGGTGGCGCGATCGGTGAGATGGACGAACGCCGTGCGCGAGCTCTCCTCGTTCGGATCGGGGCGCGCAATGCGGAACGGCACGAGATACGGGATATCCCAGAGGTGCACCTCAACGTCGAGGCCCCCGGCACTAAAGGCTGCGAGGCGTGCGTGCGTTGGCGCTACGGCCACACGCCCCCCTCTGGATCGCCGCCCAGTGCAAGGAGCGGATCACCCGCGTTCATCGCGAGCGTCGTCACCAGGAAGATCACCACGCCATCAATCGGCGCGGTGGGGCGCTGGAGGACGGCACCGAAGACGTCTTGCACCTCGCCGAGTGGCGCACCTGCGCGCACGAGCGAGCCGACCGCAACGGCCGGATGCCAGTAGCCCGCAACATCGGCAGGAATCTCGGCGCGCAGCCACGCCTCGCTATTGAGGCGCACGCTGGCGCCAGGCGTGAGCGTGCCAACCTCGCGCTCGATCGGACTCTGCGGAAATACACCCATCCCCATCGCGGCGATCACACCTCGAACACCGGCGGCGTGTCGCGCAACAAACTCCGGCTCCACGCGTCCCTGCCCGCCGAACTCGCAGAGGATCCCGATCACGCCGAGCTGTTCGGCGGTCGCTGTCGTGGTGCCAGGGCTCGCACCAATAAGGAGCCACTCCGCGCCGACGGCGCGCCCGAGCGCCACCGCTCGCGCATCGCGCGCCACATCGCCCGTCTGCTCAATCCCAACGAACG
>CAIPEX010000062.1 GCA_903864185.1 uncultured Chloroflexota bacterium
CGCGGCGAGGCGCGGAAGGGGAACATCCCCCAGCGGTCGATATCGTTCTTTGGCGTGGCGGTGGACATCATCTCAATGGCGCAGCAGGCGAGCCCTGAGAGGAGTGGCCAGAGGCTATTCGCGCGAATCAGGTCGAGCACGACGTCGGCCTTCGTTGGAATGGCTGCGAGTGCGCCGCTCCAACGCGCATCGTCAACGCGCCCATCGCCTGTTGCGGCGTAACGAGCAAGTTCAAGGTTTGGATGCTCTTCGAGCGGGATGCCACCATAGGCGCGCGCGTCATCCGTTGTATAGAGCGTGTTTGGGACGATGAGCGGCGTGCGAACGCTGCGCTCTGGCGTAACGGCTGGAAGGTTTTCGTTCGGGCGCGGATCGTTTATCGCCACGAGAGCACCCCCTTACGCCACGCGTAGGCGAGTCCGATAAGTAGGACGCCGATGAAGACCGCCATTGAGACGAGTCCATCGATGAGCAGCACCTTGAAGTTCAGTGCCCAGATGTAGATGAAGACAATCTCAACATCGAAGGCCACGAAGAGGAGTGCGTAGAGATAGAACGAGAGACCGAAGCGGCCATGGGTGTCGCCGTAGGTGTCGATCCCCGACTCGTAGGGGAGCTGCTTGCCGCGGCTTCCCCGTACGCGGTGGGAGATCAGCCAGGCGAGTCCGATGGTGAGGAAGACGAACGAGACGCCGGCGCCTGCAAACCCGAGGACATACCAGAGACCGGTCATGACGCTCCTCTGCCGGGGATCCGCGCCCGTTCCAGGCCCCATATGGGGCGCGAGGGGATCCTGCCGAGATTCTAGACGAGGCGACGGATCGGAGCCGCCGTGCCGGGGAGCGGGTTTCCCTCGTCAGTGAGGCGGGCAAGCTGCTCGGTTGAGCCGAGAGCGAAGGCCTCAACGGCAAAGCCCCCCATCCGGCGAGGGTCCATCAGGTGGGCGAGTGCCCCACGGAGGGCGAGGGCGCTTTCGAGCGTTGCCTCCGGCCCAGTGCGCAGGCGGGCCACCTCATCGTCGAGCCCCGTGCTCGCGAGGTAGGCGGCCTGCGTGGTTGCGGCGATGTGTGTGAGGCCTGCTGCGGCCGCTGTGCCCCGGAGGGCCGTGAGGTCGACATGTGCGGTGATGTCGCGCTCGCCAGGTTCTGCAAGAAGATTGGTGCTCGCGCGATGCCCTTGATATGCGAGTGCGGTTCCCGCCATGCGTGTTGCCGGGTCACGAAGTTCGCTGCTCACTCGCCCGTAGTCGAGCACCAGTACGAGACCACTCGTTAGGAGTGAGGGGAGTGCCGCGACCCATGCAGTTGCTGCAAGTGACACTTCTGCAAGTTGGCCCTCAACGAGCGGATTGCCCGCAAGTTGTTCCCGCAGGCGATCGACTGTGCTGTGTTCTGGCTCGCACTCCACCCAACAGAGATCTGCCGAGTTTGGCGCGACGCTGACGCACCGCTCCATGAATCCGTTCTTGCTTGTGGGTCGTCCGACAAGAATGTGAAATGGCAGAGCGTCAAGGAATTCATTTGCAATCACGATGCCGGCCTGCACTGGCTGCAGTGGAAGAACCTGCGGCCCTCCGCCAGGGAGTGCGCGCAACCGTGCCTGAAGTTCTTCTCGGCGGTAGGGGTTTGCCTCAACGATCATGACGTTGAGTGCAGAGAGGATTGGCGCGTCATCGCGATGCCACTGCTCGACTGCGGCGCACAGGAGCGCACCTGCGCCAGCGCCAAACTCAATCCAGGTAAACGACGCTGGCATGCCAATGCGCTGCCACGTTTCGCTGGCAGTGCGCGCAATCGCTGAACCGAGAAGTGGGTGGAGCTCTGGGGCGGTGATGAAATCGCCCGTCTTCCCTGCGCGTACGGTTGGCCCCGTGTAGTACCCATCGGCGGGGTCGGTGAGGGCGAGCTCCATGAATCGTGTGAACGGCATCGGTCCAGTGGCGGCAATCTCCGCGGCGATTCGGGCACCCAGATGCTTCTCCATGCAGCAGATCCTACGCGGCGCTACCGTCACGCATATGCCGCTGCGCAAACTCTTCCTGGGGATTGGGGCAAATCTTGACGACCCTGCAGCCACGCTTGCAGATGCGGTGGGTTCGCTCGCTCGTATTCCTGGCTGGCACGTCGACCAGATCTCACCCCTCTACCGCACCACGCCGGTCGGCCTCCTCGACCAGCCCGACTTCATGAATGCCGCGCTCGCGCTTTCTGTTGAGCTTCCCGACGACCCGGCGGCGGCGGCGCTCGAGGTGCTCGTGCGCTGCAAGGAGCTTGAGCGCCTCTTCGGGCGAGTTGCGTCGGTGCGCAACGGCCCTCGCCGCCTCGACTTAGACATCATCGCTCTCGACGATCTCGCCGTTATTCAACCGCGCCCAGCCGGGGTCGACCTCGACGCGAACGGTGAAGAGACTGCAGTGGTGCGACCGCTTGTTGTACCGCACCCCGCAGCGCACGAACGCCTCTTTGTCTTGGCCCCACTCGCCGACATTGCGCCGGGGCTCCACGCACCGGGGTGGCGCGGGAGTGCCGCGCAGCTTCGTGACGCGCGCCTCACCGTTGAGGGTGAGGGTGCGGCAATTCGAATTGGCGCATGGGATGTCGCCGCGGCACGCTGGGTGTAGCACCTGCGCTGAGCAGCGCGGCGCCTGATCGTTCTGGTATCGATCGATAAGTAGTGGCATACTCGCTCTGCATCCTGGCGTGTGCCACATCGGCACACTGGGTGAACGAAACGATAAGGAGATCGTCGATGGCACAGTGGCCGTGGGAATACCTGTTCATCGCGCTCAACAGCGACCTTACGACGTTCTACACCCCGTTCTGGGTTGTCAACCTTCTCCTCTTTATTGCAACGATCGTCGTCTATGCCGTTGCGACCCGCGGTCATCGCGGGCGCGGCGCACTCGCCGACGAATGGGAGTACCTCTTGTGGCTTGGCGTTAGCGTGTTTGGTTTGAATCTCGTCTATGCCGCATTCCAGTGGTACGGCCTCTTCCCGATGCTAACCACACTTGTCGGACTCTACTTTTTGCGCGATACCGTCGTGAAGAGGTTCCCGCCCCTCCTTGCTGCAGAGGTCGACCATGACGAGCGGCTCCGTGCGCGTCGCCAGGCGAAGGACGGGGTTGAGGCGACGATTAAGCGCGCGAAGCGCCGCTCTTCGCGCTAAGCACTCACAGTCGCCAATCTCGCTGTTGTGCGAGTTCAGCGGTTTGGTCCGGGGTATCGGCGTCCCGAGCGAGCTGGCGATTCCCACGGTGTTACGAGTGCACTCTTGCACGCGGCGAGTGGCGTTCGTGTCACTGAGATCGCACTGGCTGAGCGAGCGGCGTTTGGTCCGCTCCGCAGTTCATCTGACGCGCTGCTCGTTGTTATTGAGGGTGGCGGCTGGCTCGCAGTTGCCGACGAGCGACAACGTGTTGCAGTGGGTGAATCGATTGAGATACCGGCTGGCGCAGAACGCCTGCTTGTGACCGACGGTGTTCCGCTACGCGCGATCTTTATTGAGTTTTCGTTCGCGCCACAACTTCAACAGGCCGATGCTCCCAACGGCAGCCAGGCCGAGGAGTAGCGCGGCAATAGCTGTTCCATCACCAACGAGTGGCGTCTCCGCAGGCTGCGCAAGCGTCACGCCAAACTGGAACGACCAGGTCCACGTTGGAAGCAGCCCCTGGTACCAGTTGTGCAGGCCGGTTGGCAGTGGGAGTGCCGACCAGTTGGGGTACCAGACGAGCGCAATGATGCCGATTGCGGCGAGCACTGAGCGGAACAGTTTGCGCGGCTCTCGAAGCCCGAGGATCGTCCATGCCCCCATCGTTGCTGGAACAAGCGCGATGGCGCCAACGATCGGCCCAGGAGTTGCGAAGCCGAACGAGAGGCAAACCTGGCTCTCTGGATAGACACTCTCAACACCGGCGAAAGCACAAACCAATCCTGCGGCAATCCAGAGGATTGGCGCGGCGACAATGAGTGCGGCGGATGCGCGGCGCACCAGCGTTGCAGCGCGCTCGTTTCCCGCGCGGAGGTCTGCAAGGAGGAGTGCGAGTCCAATGAGGGCGATCTGCCCCGCCGGATAGTAGTGGTACTCGAATGCTGCGCGATCAATGCGCGCCCACGGCAACCACATCGCAAGGAAGAGCACGAGCACGCTTGCAAGGCCCCAACTCTTTCGTTGCCATGCTTCACGCCCAACCCAGATCGCACCGGCGACACTGAGCCAGCGTGATACGACATTGCCGCCGTCATAGATTGCTGCGGTCCACGAGCTCCCGCTGCCCGTGTAGGTGTCTTGGTAGAACCAGACGGGTTTCAGGTCAAACGGCCACGCCCACCAGGGTGAACTTGCTGCGTGCGCGACCCGGAGCGTGTCGTGATAGCGATACATCGAGGCGGTGAGGTCGATCAGTGTTTGCCCCTGGTTTCCCGGCGGCCAGTTTTCCGTGATCCGGTTGCCGAGGGCAACCCAGGGCATGTAGCTCAGCACGTAGACCCCAAGCGGTATGACGAGAAGCGCAGCAATGATCAACATGGTTCCGCTTGGCAGCAGCGCAGCAAAACGATGCGGTGCGATGTCGCTGGTAGTCAGCCCTCCTGCGCGCCAGATGCTTGCTGCGGTTGCGCTAGCGATGAGTGCTGCGACGATCGCGAATGGCACGTTGGGAAGCCGTGTTGCGTCGGTGCCGACAGCAAGTGCTGGCGGGAGAAGGAGCGCCATCAGCGCGGTGATGCCGACGAGTGCCGTGACACGACCGACCGGCGTGCGCGCGAGCCAGATGAGTCCAAGCCCGGCGATGCCATAGAGGGCGACCCACTTGCTGGCGAGTGCGGCGCCGAGTAGCACGCCCGTTAGGGCGAGGCCCCCCGCTGCGCGTGCACCTTCGCCGAGCCGTCCTTGGATCGTCGCGATGAATGTCGCCATCGCCCCAAGCAAGAAGACGAGTAGGTAGACGTCGTTCATGCCGATCCTGCTCTGCACAAAGCCGGCCCCGTCGAGCAGTGCGAGCAGGCCAACGATCACTGCGACATCGCGACGATTGGTAAGTAGCCGCGCCAACAGCACGAGGAGTGCTGCGGCAATTGCGCCGGCGAGAACCCCTGGCCAACGCCAGCCGGCAGGGAGGTCGCCCACATTGACTTGCGTGGTGGTTCCATCCCCTCGCACGACGATCATCTCTCCAGCCCCGCCATCTGGCAGGTCGCTCGAGGCGTCGACGATTGCTCCACCGGCGCCTAGTGCAGGAGCCTCGCCGCCTATTGCCACATCGGCAAAGCGCGAGTTGCCGTTCGGTTCAACACTCCAGACGCTCAGTGGTCCAGAGTTCGGACCTGGGGCAACGACATGGATCATGTGCGTAGCGTCATTCGCCACAATTGCACTCGCTCCGGAGATCTGCACGCGCGCGATCTCTATTGCTGCGCCACCCTTGTTTAGTTGTAGCGCGAGCATCTCATTTGGGCTGGCAACGTAGAGGCGCGCTGCATCAAACCAATCCACTGCGACCAGCGCACCTGCGCCGCCATCAATTGACGTGCTGTCGGGCTGTTTGAATGAGCCTGGATCGCAGATCGTAAGTCCTTCCAACCCCGTCACCACCACCCGCTCGGTGCCGTTCGCGTCGACGATCGCAACGTTGCTTCCGCCAGCAATCGCAGCGCGTTCAGAGATCTGACCGTCGACAACATGAACGAGTTCATTTGTCGTGAGGAGAGCGAAGCTCTCGTCGCTTAACGCAGCGATACCGCGAACGTTGTTCAGGCCGAGGCTCCATTGTTGGAGTGATGCAGCACCCGCATGGAACACTTCGCCTGTTGCGGTGGTTCCCCAGAGATCACCGTTCGTTGCAACGGTGAGCGCGATGACGCGCGCTTGATTAATGGTGCTCGTTGCAATGTGCGATCGGGCAGTGATGACATCAATATGGGTGCTTGTTGCAACCCAGATCGTTCCGTCGCCGGACTCACCTGCGTTGCGCGTGGCCACTGCGAGCACCGGTTCGCCGTAGTTGGTCTCAGCGTCTACGCGTGGTGCGCCAAGTGTGTCGAGGCCAATCGCAATCGCATATTTTGCAAGGTGTGGATGTGTGTACTCATAAATGGCGTGCGGCTCCCCATATCGCCAATCTTGCAAGAACTCTGCCGCGGTCCGGACGTGATACACCTCGTCAAAGTGAAAGCGTGGCGGATCACCAATCCGCCAGCCGCGTAGTAGAAGTGCAGCGACGGCGATTGCAACGAAGAGGCTCATGTCTTTTCGGGTGATCTTTAGGTTTGGCGTTGGGCGCTGGTCGTCTGTTGCAGATGGCTTCGGCTGCCGTTTTATGCTCGCTTGCGGCGCGACTGTTGTGGCGCGCTGTACATCGTGCCGTAGCCCAGCCTCGCGGTAGAGGGCTCGCCCCGCAAGGATCAGGAGGCCGAGTGACCCTAGCGCAGCGATTGCGATGGTGTACGGGCTATGTGAAATTGTTGTGAGGGGCCCCAGATCAGGGACCCCTTTGTTTTGAAAGTAGTCGGTGGTGAGAACGCTCCAGGCGTTTACCGTGAAAAGAATGGAGATTCCGGTGGCGATCGGCCTCCATGTTGACCGCACGGTGGCGAGGATCAGCGTGAGGGGTACGGCGGGGAAGAGGTAGCGCTCATGCACGCGCGTCGGTAAGACAAAGAAGGCGATTGCGACAAACGCCACCGCTGACACCGTGATGATGCGCTCGTCGCTCTTCGCTCGGTAGAGTGCTGCGGCTATTGCCGCAACCAGGAGTGTCGTGCCGACGATCACTCCTGGGATGCCGAACGGAAGGATGGCGGTGGTATCGGAGGCCCACCCTGTCGCTGCAACGATGCTCTTCCCGCCAACATCGATAAGCGCCCAGGGGTTCCATGCATTTACTGAGAGGTAGGGGTAGCCGGCAGCTGCGGCGATCACCTTCATCAGTACATCGATGAGCGTGATGCCGAACGGTAGGGCGACGAGCGCAATAACGGCAGCTCCAGCAAGGCCGGTAACGACCGGGAGCCATGGGTCTCGTGCTGCACGAGCGCGCGTGAACGCGAGGAGGGCAACGATGGGAATGAGGATTCCGAACTGTGGCTTGATAACGGCTGCAAGCGCAGCGAGGATGCCGCCGCGGACGGTCTTGCCGCGGATGAGTTCTGTTATCGAGAACAGCATGACTGCAGTCCCAACCGAGTCGACCTGCCCCCAAATCGTTGAGTCGAGCAGGAGCGCGGGAGAGAACGCAAGGAGCAGTGCGAGGGCGAGTTGCGCGCGAGCCGTTGCGCCAAGCTCCCGCGCAAGACGCAGCCCTGCAACAACGATGAGGAGGTCGGAGATGATTGCCGGAAGTTTGATCAGTAGTCCTGAGTCGCCGCCACTTACCAGCGAGGAGAGTGCGCCGAGAGGCCAGAGGATTGCGAGATAGCCGGGCAGGTAGTCGAGGAAGTAGCCGCGGCCGTATGTCCCCCAGGGTCCGTGCGCTACAAGGTCAGCCGTCCAATACCGAAATGCGCTGAGGTCGGTGCCGAATCCTCCGTCTTGGGGCATGAGTCCGTATGCGATGATAATTCGCAGCAGTGCAGCAATCGTAAGGATTGCCGCAAGGTGCACGAGCGGAAGGCGCTCACGGCCCACGGTCGTACGTCGTATGTTCATCCGTGGAGTGTAGCGGTGGGGGTAAGGGTGGCGAGTAGGCTTCACGAGTTGTCGATCTTTTTCCCTTGCTATAACGAGGCGGCAAATCTCCCCGCCTTGGTTCACGACGCGCTGTCTGCCGCACCCTCGCTCGCCGACCATTTCGAGCTCATCATTGTTGACGACGGCTCGCGCGATGAGACCGCCACCGTTGCGCAGGGCCTTGCCGCTGCGAACCCGGGGGTGGTTCGTTTCGTTCAGCACGAACAGAACCTTGGCTATGGCGCGGCGTTGCGTTCAGGATTTTCGGCGGCGCGCTTCAGTTGGATTGCGTTCACCGACGGAGATTGCCAGTTTCGCATTGCCGATCTCGCCCGACTTATTGACGTTGCTGATCGCGCTGCGCCGTCGGTTGTTGTTGGGTTCAGGATTCGTCGGGCAGATCCGCTGCTCCGACTTGCCTATGCTGCCGTGTATCGATTCGCGAATCGCGTCTGGTTTGGATTAAGCCTCCGCGATGTTGATTGCGCAATGAAGCTTTTCCCAACCAGTGCGCTCAATGGAGTGCACGTCGCCTCGGACGGCGCGTTCTTCTCTGCTGAGCTCATGATCAAGCTGCGCCGTCGCGGAGCGCTCGTGCGTGAGGTTGGTGTCCCGCATCATCCGCGCACGAAGGGCATACCGAGCGGCGCACGGCTATCGGTCGTCACTCGAGCGGTGCGGGACTTTTGGCGACTTCGGCTCAGCTTGTGGCGCAATAAAACGGCTGCGCTTGCCTCTGGTCGCCTGCTTCGCGAGGACTAAGCTTCAGGCGCCGACGAGTCTTCCCCGTCTAGTGAGTTCACAAAGTCGCGGAAGAGTGAGAGGCGCTCTTCTTCGGCTGCCTCAGGGACAATCCCTTCTTGCGCCAGAAGGTCGAGTGAGATAAAGATCGGCGCGTTCGCACGCAAGGCGAGTGCTACTGCGTCGCTTGGTCGTGCATCAAGTTCTCGCTCGACACCCTCTGGCCCCATGATGACGAGGCGGGCGCGGAATGTTTCTTCTACAAGTTCAACGATGCGCACCTCACGAAGTACTGCGCCGAGTGCGCTGATCACCTGTGTTGCCACGTCGTGGGTGAGCGGTCGCTCTGGACGAACCCCTTGGAGCTGGTAGGAGATTGCGCTCGCCTCGTTTGGGCCGATGGGGATAGGGAGGTAGCGCTCCTCCTCTGCGTCACGAAGCAGGAGCACGTGGGTACCTGAGAGCATTTGGATTCGCACACCCTCTACAACCGCGCGACGTTGGTTCATGGTTACGGCACCTCGATGATCGGCTTTGGTGTTGCTGTGGGCGATGGGCTTGCTCCTGGTGTTGGGTTGATTTTGGCACCAAGTACCGCCGAGCGGATGCGTGTCGCCTCAGCCCAAATAAATGTTGGAGTTCCGCCATCGGTCGCCGGAACGACATAGCCGCCGATGATGTTATCTACGGGTCCCGCCCCATCGGTGAGAATGTATTGTCCGAGCATCATCCCGCCAGCACCCTTGCTATAGGCGATTACACGATGTGCTGCTGCGTCCCAGGCGTAGAGGATTCCCGTTTGCGGATCGCCGACCGATGCGAGCAGTGTGATTCGCGGAGTCGGGCGCACCAAGCTGTCGCCAATTTCTTCTGGTGTCCAGTCGTCGATGGTGCCTGCGACATACCGCGTGATCACTCCGTCTTGCGCAAGGTAGAGGTAGCCGTCAATCGCCATGTCGTCCACATTCGAAAGGTTCATCACTGTGACAAAGAATCCTGTTGGTGCCGCGGGGTAGCCGGTTCCATCGGGTGCAGGCTGGTAGCGCAGAATTTGTTTTGCTGATGGATCAACGACATAGAGTCGGTAGAGTCCCGTTCCGGAGTCTGCCGCGAAGCCCGTGATAGTTCGAATGTCTGCGCCCCACGTTTCGGCATCTCGCACACGTAGCTTTACAAGTGTCCCTTGCCCCTCTTTGTTTGCTGGTCGCCAGCGCCAAAGATTCGCGGAGGCGTCAAAAATCAAGACGTCGGGCCCTGCTGCAGCAATGATCAGCGGTTTCCCTGTACGGGCCCCGTAGAGGTCAAATCCTGGTTGGTAGATCATTTTTGCACGACCGTCTGTTGGGTTCACGCGATAGACAGCACCTGTGTTGCCGTCGAGGACATACGGGAGTCCGTCTGGACCGCGCACAATCGCTGTGATGTTGATGGTCGCACCGCCTTTTGCGAAGTCAAACACGTCAATTGGGCTTGTTGTTGTGACAAGGAAGAGTGCGTCGAGTGTTGCCTCTGCACGTGCTCGCTGGTTGGCAATTCTTATTACATCCACCCCGCCGGCCTCAGCGATCGTAAGTTGTGCGCTTGCATCGAGGAGGAGTTCTTTGACGCGGGTGGGGTCGTTTTCCAAGAGTTGTGTCTCGGGGTTTAACGCTTCGTCGATCTCTTGTGTGGCGCGCTCCATGGCGATACGGCCACGCGCCGCCGCGTCGAGCTCTGGGTTTACACCGCTGATGTAGAGGGCTGCTCCCCCGCCGATCGCCGCCACAAGGATGGCTGCCAGTCCAGCACGGGCAGCGCGCTGCCTGCCGCGACGTGCGAGTTCGGTTGCAGTTGGGGCGGGCCGGGCGGTTTGCGCCTTGAGTGTTGCTTCACGTGGCGCTGGCGCAAGCCACGGATAGCGTCGTTCAAGGGCCGCAATCGCCCGCGCGACCAGGCGTTGCGCTGGCGAGGGCGACGCTGCCGCTCGCTCAACCCACGATCGCTCGACTGTTGGAATCGCGCTGCGTTCTCGCTGGGCTCGCGCCTTCGCCTCCGCACGCGCTGCTTCACGGCTTGCTCGCGTCGCTTCTTCCAGGCGCTCGTCTCTTGTTGGCGGCACGGTAGTTCCGCCGCGTACTGGAGCGTCGCCTCGGGCAACAGCATGGCGTCGTTCAAACACTGCCCGAGCGGCGGTATCGATCGGCACATACGGTGTTGTTCCGCGCGCGGGTCGGTCTGGATCGCCTTGTGGTTTCGGTGGTGTGCTTGCGGTGATTCGCTTGGCGCGCTCGTCGTTTCCCTCTTCCCACCGCGCTCGTGCAAGCGCGGCGGCGGCGGCAACCGGGTCGACGGGTAGCGAGAGGAGTGTGTCGCGATCAGGCGCGCGTGCGCCGCGCAGCTCCACGTGAGGCGACAGGAGTGCGAGGAGGAGGGCGGGTTGATCAAACACCACCGGGTTGACGCCCGCCTCCTCCTCAGCCTTATATGCACGGAGGAGTTTTTTTGCTTCAGCGACGGTATCTGCGAGTGCAACCCTGTCACCTACGGCAAGCGGTATCTGCACGCTGTGGATACCCTGACGCGCAGCAGCACTTTTTTTTGCGTTCGGCGCCTCGTCTGGCAGGCGTACGATCGCCTGCTTATCTTTCTGGTTAAGTTTCGCGGCAATGCCGATCTCACCGAGTCGCGCGCTCCACACCGTTCCGTGCGCAATGCCGATCATTCCTGCGCGAACACCGAGACCGAGCTGTTCTTGCACACGCGTAAGCGCACGCCGTGCCGTTTCTACTGCACTGGCTGAAGCATCATGGTCGACCTCATCGAGAGCTGCGGTTGCTATCTGTCGCAACTCTTTCTCTTCAACGCCTGGGCGAACAAGGAGGATTGCGCGGGTGCCGAGGAGGCGTTCGTCAGTTGTGGTTGTTGCAGCGCGCACAAGGAGCACGCTCCCGTCGCCCAACATGGCCTGTGGGGTCACGCCGAGAATGTGTGCGCGTGGTGCGGCGGACAGTTGGCTCATAGGGTGAGGATACGCTGCAGCGCCTCCCCTTACAGGTGATTGCCTTTCGGTGGAACGACCCGCACGTGAAGCCCGTGCGTGCGCTCCCCCTCAGGAAGGTCGGAGAAGGCCGTTGTGATCTCTCTCCCGCGCAGGTGGAGCTCTTGGGCGGCGGCGCTTGTTTCCACATCGATGATCATTTCACCTCGCTCAATAGAGACGAGGGCGCAGCGTCCGGCGAGTGTGGGGGCGAGGGTTGCGAGAAGGGCGTTGAATGCGGTGGAGCGCCGTGCGAGACGAAGCTCACCCTCGAGCCCAAGTGCACGCGCGGCCTCGGGGAGAAGTTGCCCTACCTGCTCAGGTTTCGTTGTGCGCTGGCGTCGTTCGCTCATCTCTTTGCCTCACTCCCCTCGTCTGTGTTGATGATCTCAATTGCCGTCGCCGCTGCAACCAAGTTTGGCGCGAGATCGTCGGGCGACGTTGCGGTGATGAGCGTCTGCGGAAGATGTTTGAGGCGCTCAACGAGTCGGTCGCGCCGGCTTGGATCAAGCTCGGAGAACGCGTCGTCGAGAAGGAGTATGGGTGGGCGCCCCGCGCGGTCTGTTAGAAGTGCGATCTCCGCAAAGAGGAGTGCGAGAAGAAGGCTTCGTTGCTGCCCGCGCGACGCGGTTGCCGCCAGGTTGTTTCCGCCAACGAAAAATGTTGCGTCGTCACGGTGCGGCCCAACAAGCGTGTGCCCTTGATAGCCTTCGGTCTCTGCCGTGTCTGCGAATGCTTGTGTGAGCATCGTCGCAATCTTTTCGCGCGGCGCAGACGGATCATAGTTCTCTCGCGACGTGTAGCGCATCGCGATCGTCCCTTCGCTTGGCGCAACCTCGCGGTGCGCTTCTGCGAGCGGTGCGTCGAGCGCCATCAGTAACGCGAGGCGTCCTTCGACAATCTCTGCGCCGGTTGCGACAAGCATCTCGGTCCACGGGCGCATCTCAAGCGCGAGTGTGCGGCGCGTTGCGCCATCCGCTTCAAGTGCGTCTTTCAGGAGACGGTTGCGTTGCTTCAGCGCGCGCTCGTATCGCGTGAGGGACTGTTCGTACCCTGGGTGCCACTGTGTTGCGACACGGTCGATGAGTGCACGCCGAACGGCTGGCGCCCCAACAACAAGGCCGGTCTCTTCGGGAACAAACACTGCAACCTTGATCCGCTCCATGAGGGCGGCGGGGCGTCGCGGTGTGCCGTTAAGGAGTGTCTGTGTTCGACCATGCGCAGGGATCTCAACCGCGAGTGTGGATTGCGCGAGTGGATCGGCCACCTCTTCGTCGCCCACCGTTACGGTGAGGCGCGCCGCGTCGGCGCCGCGCGCCACAACCTCACGGAGTGCTGATGCGCGGTGAGAGCGCCCTGTCGCCGCAATGATGCAGGCCTCGAGGAGGGTGGTTTTTCCAGCGCCGTTCGCCCCCCAGAGCAGCTGTGGTCCGCTTCCGAGTGCGACGGTGCCGTGCGTCCAGCTACGGATGTTGTGGAGTTGAATCTGGTGGATCACTGCCGGCGGCCCCGGTGTTGCGGTGCGCTCAGGAGGGGGTGCGCACCGGCATGACGACGTGGAGGTAGTCACGCCCATCAAGCGGGCGTAGCAGCCCTGGTGCCACCGGGCCTGTTAGCTCAAGGGAGAACTGTGGCGCATCAACGCGAGAGAGAACGTCGATCAAGTACTTCGCGTTAAACGCGATGGTTGTCCCCTCGCCCTCAACCTTTGCGTCGACGTGTGCTGTGTGATCACCGAGATCTGCGGCGGCGGTGATGTCGATCACACCCTCTGGTTTGATTGCAAACCGAACGATGTGTGCGGCCGCATCGGCGACCACCTGTGCCACGCGCACTGCAGCGAGGAGGTCGCTCCGATCGATGATCGCTTTCGTTGTGTGGCTTGTTGGAACAACCTGCTGGAAGTTTGGGAACTGCCCCTCGATGACGCGGCTCACCAGGAAGGTGTCGCCGAGCTTGAACTGCAGTTGGTTTTTCGACGGCGTGAGTGTGATCTCAACGAGCTCATCTGTATCGGAGAGGAGGCGGAGCAGCTCAGCGTATGTGCGGGCAGGCACAACAACGCTCGTCTCCGTGGCCGCCTCTGCGAGCGGCGCGCCCGCGACGGCGATCCGGTAGTTATCTGCCGCGGCAAACGTTGCCTTCTCGCCGGTGAATCGCGTAAGAACCCCGGTGAGAATCGGTCGGGCTTCGTCACCCGCTGCAGCGAACACCGTGCTGTCGAGTGCGGCACGCAAAGCCTTCTGTGTAATTCGCGCCGTTGGGCGCTCTCCTGCCGCACCGATGGTGGGGTACTCGTCAGCGGGTGTTGCACGAAGGTGCGACTTGTTTGTTCCACACTTGAGAAACACGCGGCCGTCGGCGAGGAGCTCGAGGTCGATCTTCTCGTTCGGGAGGCCGCTCACCACATCGGTGAGGACCCGGGCGGGGATGGTTGTCGCGCCACGCTCCTCAACTTTCGCAGGGACCCAGTGGACGACCGCGATATCGAGGTTGGTTGCGGTGAGCTGCAGGCCACCGTTCTCTGTCGCGAGATAAACGTTGGAAAGAATCGGGTTTGTCCCGGCCCGTGCCCCGGCAACGTGCCCAACGACGGCAAGCCCGCGCGCGAGATGCTCTTGCATCACCGAGATCTTCATCACGTTCCTCCACAGGTCAACATCCCGAACTACGGGTAGTTTATCTTCCTTCTATCTCACCGTCACCGTCATCATAGTGTGGAGAGGGTGGAAACCACGCTCACCGCCGCACGGATAGCCTGCGGAAACCCCCACGTGGGCGGTCTACAAACCCTCCAGAAACCAGCCGACAACAACCAAACTGTGGGAACGGGGAGGAAAACAAACCTGAGTTTTCCACACGCTCCACACATACACACACGAGAATCACGCAGGATTGCGGTAGAAAAACCCTTTTTCCACAGGAAACCCACAACCTACTGGCGGACGGCGGCTCCCTGGCCTAGGCGGAGGAGGGCCTCGCGCAGCAGGGCCACCTCACGGCGAAGCTCCCCGTCGTAGCTCATCTCCCGCTCAACCTTCGAGCAGGCGTGGATGATCGTCGAGTGGTCGCGCCCACCTAGTGCGGCCCCAATCCGGACCAGCGACGCGTCGGTCTCCTCACGGGAGAGGTAGGCGGCGATCTGTCGCGGCACAACGATCTCACGATCGCGCTTCGGACCTCGCATCTGGTCGACTGTGAGGCCGTAGTGCTCGGCAACAAGGGAGACCACCTGCTCAGGCTCAAGGATGCGCTTCGGGTTCGGGTAGACAGCCTCGCTCAACACGCGAGCCGCAAGCTCCATCGTTACCGGCAGGCCGCTGAGTCGACCAACGGCAACAAGGCGGGTGAGCGCTCCCTCAAGCTCGCGGACATTGCTTTGTACGCGCCGGGCGACCTGCTCGACAACATCGGCGGCAACAACAACACCACTCTCCTCAGCCTTGCTGCGCAAGATGGCGATCCGTGTCTCAAGGTCTGGCGAGGCAACATCCGCGATAAGTCCCCACTCGAAGCGGGAGCGCAAGCGCTCCTCAAGAAGTGCAATCTCTTTTGGTGTGCGGTCAGAGGTGAGCACGACCTGCTTGCCGGCGGAGTGCAGTGCATTAAACGTGTGGAAGAACTCTTCTTGTGTGCGCTCCTTGTCGGCAAGGAACTGGATGTCGTCGATGAGCAACACATCAATCTTGCGGAAACGGGCACGGAAGCGCTCGATTGAACCCTGCTGAATGCTCTGGATGAACTCGTTCGTGAACGCCTCACCAGTGATGTACAACACACGCCGCTTCGGTGCGCGCTCAGTGATCGCATTGCCGATCGCGTGGAGGAGGTGGGTCTTCCCGAGACCGGTGCCACCGTAGAGGAAGAGTGGGTTGTAGCCACCAGTGTGTTGCGTGCCAGGGCGCTCTGCAACCGAAAGTGATGCGGCGTGCGCAAGGCGGTTTGCAGAGCCGACAACGTACGTGGCGAAGGTGTAGCGCGGATTCAAATCTGCCGGGCGCGACTCATGCTCACCCGCCGTTACGCGAACATCACCACGGTGTACAACGCGATCGCGTGCATCACCATCATGTGGGAGCACCTCAACAACACTCGATGCACCAGCTGCGTCGAGGGCGGCCTCGCCAACAACCTCCACAAGGAGTGTGACGCTGTAGCCAACAATCTTTGCGATCGTTTGCGCAATCAGTGCGCGGTAGCGATCCTCGAGCCAGTCTTTTGCGAAACCGGAAGCGACACCGACAACAAAGGTGCTCGAGGTTTCATCAACACGAAGCAGTGCGGTGCGACGGAACCAGGTGGAATATGTTGCCTGCGAGAGGCTCAACTCCAACTCACCGAGGACAGCTCGCCAAACGTGTCGCTGATCCATGTATCGCTGCCCCCCAACAAGCTGGCCAACACACCGTTGGCATAGCGGTCATCTACTTGCGGTCGATGCGATCATCACTACCGGCAGAGCAACAACCCGAAACCTGTGTTTAAAAGAGACGCTCCCTCGCTGTGCGCCCCACCGTGCATGTATGTCGATCGCGAAGCGCACCGGACCTACCGCAGGGGAGGCGCAGAATAGCACCGAACGCGCCCGCCGCGCAGGGGGTTCCAAGGGAATTTGGATACCCCCCTCAGGTATATGGCGGGGAGCCCGTTACGGAGGGTGAGATTGACAGGAGCCACGCTGGAGACGATACTCCCCACCTTGGATCCGCCGACCTCGCGGCTCCAGGCCAAGCGGCACGCCTGGTATCACAAACGCCGCCCAGCGTTGTGACCCACGACCAGAAGACAGGAGCGAAACGATGAAGCGAACGCATCAGCCAAAGAAGCGCCAGCGGTTCCGTGAGCACGGCTTCCGCAAGCGCATGTCCACCACGTCGGGTCGCCGAGTTCTTGCTCGACGCCGCGCACGTGGTCGCAAGCGCCTCACCGTCTGACCGGCTCAACACCCCCACGCCCGCAAGGCATGACAATGTTGACAGCCGCAGCTGATTTCACAGCGCTCGCTACTGCCCCGCGCGTTTCAACGCCGGTGCTCGGCATTCGCTATCGCACCGCCGCACCAGCGACATCAGCACCAACACTTCGCATCGGCATTGCGGCAAGCAAGAAGATCGGGAACGCAGTTACACGCAACCGAATTCGCCGGCGACTCAAGAGCATTTTGCGCGAACTCGCGGCAAACGTCGCGCCAGGAACCGACGTGCTCATCAGTGTTCGCGCCGCCGCCGCCACCGCTTCGAGCGCAACGTTGCGTGCAGCACTCACCGAGTGTCTGGTTCGCGCACAACTGATCCCTACGGTGCGCGCATGAACACGGTGGTGACAACGATTGTGCAGCTGCCGGCAACCGTCGGCGTGCTTGTAATCAAGGCGTATCGCGTGGTATTTGCATGGCTCCCGTCAAGCTGTCGTTTTGAGCCAAGCTGCTCGCGCTACACCGAAGAGGCGATCGTTCGCTACGGCCTGATCAAGGGGAGCTGGATGGGCGCCCGGCGCATCGCGCGATGCTCGCCGCTCAATGCTGGCGGCTGGGACCCGGTCCGATGACGCGCCGCACACTCACCCTGCTCGCCCTTCTCGCGCTTGTCGCACTGCTCGTTGGCGCTTGCGCCGGCGGGACGGCAGTAGGCGTGAGCCCAACGCCACACCCACCACTCGAGCCAGCGCACCCAGGGGCAGACCCGTTCAGCCTCCTCTCGTGGCTCTTCACGCCGATCTTCCAGGCACTCTTCATCGGCCTCGTCCTCCTCGACAACCTCACGGGCGATATCGGTATTGCGATCCTCCTCCTCACGCTCGCCATTCGCGTGCTGCTCATCTCCCCATATCGAAAGCAGCTCGTCTCACAGCGCCGAACGCAGCTCCTGGCACCAGAGGTCGCCGAGATTCAGCGCCGCTATAAGGGCGACCGCACCCGTATTGCAGAGGCGCAACGCGATCTCTACAAGTCGCGCGGCGTTAACCCACTCAGCGGCTGCCTCCCAACACTCCTGCAGTTCTTTGTGCTCATTCCGATGTACACCGTGATTCAGAACGGGCTCACCAACCCCGACCCAACCGCAATGCTCAACGTGCTCGGGTTCAAGATCGACATTGCATGTGTGAACGGGCTCGGCACGAGCGCGTACAACAACATGAAGCCGTGTATCGACACGGTGGTGCCATGGATTGGAAACCTCGACGTTTCGCAGCCATGGGCACCTATTGCACTCGCAGGCATTGGCATCTCACCGCTCGCTATCGGCAGCGCGCTTTTTCAGGTGATCCAGACGCGCATGACCATCAAGCCGGGTGCCGCAGCTGGGGCCGACGCAAATGCCGCCGCGGCGCAGAACCAGTCGCTCGTCATCCTGCCGTTCATCTCTGTCCTGTACGGCGGCATCTTGCCGGCGGGGCTCTTTATCTACTGGATTGCGTCAACAGTGTTTTCGCTCGTCCAGCAGTTCCTCATCCTCGGTTACGGCGGACTCTTCCCACTCTTTGGGTGGACGCCTGCCTTCGCCGTTGATCACGCGCCGCGGTTCCCTGTTGCGATGCCAGAACAAGTTCCGGCATCCGAAGGGGGCAGCGACGCACCACAATCCCGGACGGATCTTGAGCGCGCTGCGTCGGCAGCCGCAACGATCCGCACGGACAAGAAGCGCGACCGACAAGGTCGACGAAGGGGTAAATAATGGTTAACGAGAGCGCATACCAGGAGTTCACCGGCAAGAGCGTTGAAGAGGCACTGAAGGGTGCATGCGAAGCGTTCAAGGTTGGCATCGGCGACCTCGACTTTGAGATCATCGCCCCAG
Source organism: uncultured Chloroflexota bacterium (assembly GCA_903864185.1). Classification (GTDB taxonomy): domain Bacteria; phylum Chloroflexota; class Limnocylindria; order Limnocylindrales; family Limnocylindraceae; genus Limnocylindrus. Next base: position 18,217 of record CAIPEX010000062.1, read on the forward strand.
GCTCGCGCGGCGTGCTCGGGATGGGCGCCGAGCCGGCGCGCATCGTTGCGGCACCAGTGAGCGCACTCGGCGGCACGGCACCAAAGCGCACCGGCGGCGACAGCGGCCGTGCAGCACAGCCAGTGCCAGTAGCTCGAGCTGCAGACCCAGAGATGCGCGAGCAGGCACCGCGCCCAGCAGCACCCGTGCGAGCAGCACGGCCTGTGCGCGCACCGCGCCCAGAACGTGCACCGCGCGAACAGCGCGAACCGCGTGAGCCACGCGAGCGACGTGAGCGCAGCGAGACAACGCCAGAAATGATTACTGGCGGCAAGGAGATCCTTGAGACGCTCGTGAAACACCTCGACTTTGAGGCTGAGGTCCGACTTGTTGGCGAAGGGCCAGAGACGGTCTTGAATGTCGCAGGCACATCGCCAGAGGCGGTCGAAGAGCTGAACAGCATGATCGGCGGACGCGGTGAGCGACTGCAGGCCATCCAGCACCTCGTAAACCTGATGCTCAGCCGAAAGATGGGCGAGTGGGCTCGCGTAACCGTCGACGTCGAAGAGTATCGTGGTCGACGCGAAGCGCAGCTTCGCGCACTTGCGCGCAAGGCGGCAGATCGCGTCAAGGAGACCGGCCGCGCAGTGCAACTTGAGCCAATGACCGCACTCGAGCGACGTTGGATCCATGTTGAACTTCAGGGACTTCCAGGGATTGCAACCGAATCCGCAGGTGAGGAGCCAGAGCGCCGCGTTGTAATCATCCCCGCGTAAGCACAGGAGGAGACGCAATGTCGCCAAAGGAGTCAAGCCGCGCCTCGCGCTTCCCTGCCATCGAAAAGAAATACGGCGAACCGATGACGCACTGGTTCAAAGTGATGGCAAAGATGAAGGGCGAAACGTATCCGGTGCAGATGGCCCACCTCCAAGAGAACCACGGGTTCTCGCGCGACCACGCGAACGCGCTCGTGATGTATTCACGCGGGTCGACATCGTCAAAACGATTTGCGACGCCAAGTGAATTCTTTTCGGAGATCAATGCAACGCAGGCACGAACAATCAAGGCCGTATTCGCAGTGATTAAGGCGAAGCACCCAGCGCTCGAGCTTGTGATCGCCTGGAACCAGCCAATGTTGCGACAGAAGAAGAGCTACATCCTCGGCGCGTCGGTCACGAAGGGCTACATCCTGCTCAACCCATTTAGTAAAGAGGTGATCAAAACCTTTGGGCCCGAGATGGAAGAGCTTCGCGTTCTCAAGCACACCTTCGCCATTCCAAACGACTGGGAGGTTGACAAAAAACTTATCGAGGGCATTGCGCGAGCACGACTCGCTGAACTGAAGTAGCGCCGCTGCGCGCCCGCGCGCGCCGTAACGACGGCACGAGTGTTGGTGGAGATGGAGGAGAGTCGAACTCCTCGTCCGAAAAGCCTGCCCTGAGACCACTACGAGCGTGTCCCGCGGTTTAGTCTGAGCTGAGGCGCTCCCACGGGCCGGATCGACCCTCAGCCGAGATGCATGCCCCTAAATCGGGCTTAGTTGGTGACTATGCGTCGCTTATCACCACTGCAGCTTCGCTGAATGACGCTTCCACGACCCGCGAAGCGGGGGCCGCTTCCACGCTCACCTTACTGCCTTAGGCAGCGAGGGCGAGAGCAGGCTGGCGATTGCCAGTTACTTCTTTTTGCTACCGGTTTAACGAGGCCTGATAGCAACCTCGAC
>CAIPEX010000063.1 GCA_903864185.1 uncultured Chloroflexota bacterium
CCGTTGCAGCAAGGCGCTCCATGCCGATGGCATCAAGGAGCGGGACGATCCCCGCGCCAGCGAATGCGCTCAGCGTCGCACCTGGAATGCCGTCAAGCGGGCCGAAGGCGAAGAGCATGACCCCCGTAGCGCTGAGCATGAGTGAGAGACGAAACGCGGTAGCACGACCAAGCGTTGCGTCACCAAGGTGGCCCCAGATCGGCGCCGCTGTGAGGGCGATCATTGCGTTCATTGCGCTGATGAGGCCGATCGACTCAACGCCGACCCCGCGACTATGGAAGACGATTGCGGTGTAGGGGAGATAGCACGCCTGCATCAGGCCAACGCCGAGGTAGAGATACGAGGCGCGGCGCATCCCTGCGCGAGCAAGTGAGAGGGTCATGCCCCCTAGAGTACCGACTCGCTCTCCACTGCGCCGTCTTGGAGATCAGTGCGCGTTGGCACCAACGTGACGAAGCGCGTCTGGTCCTTGATGAACCAGAGCTGACCGCCACCTGTTGGTCCGTTGCGGTGCTTCGCAACGCTGAAGTTGATCGTCTCACCCTTCACGTTGACATCCTCTGACTGCTCCGCCCCCTCGCGGTAGAGGAAGATCACGACGTCGGCATCCTGCTCGATTGCACCGGATTCGCGCAGGTCTGAGAGGCGCGGCACGCGCTTCTCGCGATTCTCCATCTGGCGCGACAGCTGCGAGAGGGCGATGACAGGGATCTCAAGTTCACGTGCAAGCGCCTTCAGGCCGCGAGAGATTTCGGAAACCTCTTGGACTCGGTTTCCATCGCGGCTCGTTTGCCCCGGCTGCATTAACTGCAGGTAGTCGACGATGAGAAGGTCGAGGCTATGCTCCATCTTCAGTCGACGTGCCTTTGTGCGCAGCTCCATGACCGAGATGCTCGCCGTATCGTCAATGAAGATCTTCGCCTGCTCAAGTTTTGCCATCGCGTCGGCAATCTTCGGGAAGTCGAGCTCCTTGAGGTAGCCGCTGCGCAGGTTGTACGAGTCGATGTTCGTCACGCTTGAGAGGAGGCGCAAGACCAGCTGCTCCTTGCTCATTTCGAGCGAGAAGACGCCGACCGACTTCCCCTCCTTCATGGCGATGTTCTCTGCAATGTTCAGTGCAAGTGAGGTCTTACCAACCGATGGTCGCGCAGCAAGCACGATGAAGTCCGACTGCTGGAGCCCTTGCATGATCGTGTCAATCGCATGGAATCCTGTGCGCAGCCCCATGAGCTGACCGCGATGCTGGTGAAGGAAGTCGAGCCGGTCGTAGGCCTGATGGAGCAATTTACCGAGCGCAGTGAAGCCGCCCACCGCACGCTTCTGGCTGATCGCGAAGAGCTCCGACTCGGCGCGGTCGATCGCCTCGCCTGCGTCGGCCGAATCCTCGTAGCCGATCGCCGCAATCTTTCCTGCCGCACTGATGAGGCCGCGCAGCATCGACTTGCGCTCGATGATCCGCGCGTACTGTGGCGCATGCACCGCCGTCGGCGTCCGGTCGCAGAGATCGGCAAGTGCCGCGCGTCCGCCAATCTCTTCAATCTGGCCGCGTCGCTCCAACTCCTCGGAGACGGTGAGGATGTCGATCGGCTGCGCCTTCGCATGCAGCGCCTGGATGGCCGCGTACACCTTGGCATTCGCCGGCTTGTAGAAGTCCCCCGGCCCAAGGATCGAGCCGACCTCGTCCATGGCCGTCGCATCGATTAAGAGCGCGCCAAGTACCGACTCTTCGGCTTCAGATGATTGCGGGGGGAGTGATCCTGTCATAGGGAGTATCCTCGCAAAAAGTCGGCTGCGGCTCTAGGTGGATCTCCACGAAAGCGCGGGAATCTCTCCACGAAACACGCCGAACTGAAGATTTTCTGTGGATAACTCCTCGGCATGCCGCGCGTAGGTGCGGGTTAGTGAACGCGGCGCAGGACTCCCACGAGCACGCCCTGCACGTTTACCGTCGGGTAGTACATCGGTGGATACGCCTTATTTGCTGGCTGGAGCCGCACGCGCCCCTGCTCACGGAAGAGCTGCTTGAGCGTGACGGCATTCTCTTCAACCTGAGCAACAACGATGTCGCCATCGCTCGCCACACTGCCAGGCTTAATCACCACGTAGTCGCCGTCGGCAATCTGCGCTTCGATCATGGAGTCGCCGCGGATCTTCAGGAGGTAGGAGTCGGGGGTCGACATGAACTCCGGCACGGCGACGGTCTCGGCGCGCTCTTCGTACGCCTCGATTGGGCCACCTGCAGCGATCTGACCCACGACGACAAGGTCGCGCGCGCGCATCGGCGCTGCAACCGGCTCGATCTCGTCGATCTCGAGGAGTGCGTGCGCACGTGGGGTGAGGCGAATGGCGCGCGAGAGCCCAGCGCCGCGCTCGATCAAACCCTCCCGTTCGAGCGTCTCCAGGTGATGGTGGACGGCAGAAGGGGCCGAGAGCCCGACGAAGTCGGCAATCTCGCGCACGGTTGGAGGGGTGCCATTCCGGCGCACCCCCTCAGCGATCGCCTGGAGGATTCGTGCCTTGCGGTCCTGGTCATGTTTCGTCATGCCCTCATTAGAACGGCTGTTCGGAATCTTGTCAACTAGCTGGCACGCGTGTCTATGGGTAGGAACCTGGCCAGCCCACCCGCCCTGCCGCGATGCGTCAGGATGCCCGAATGCGGAACCTGATTCGAGCGCTCCTTGCCCTTGCCTGTGTTGCATCGGCGGCTACACCCGCTGCCGTTTCCGCACGCGATCGTCGCGTTTATCACGTGCCAGTTCTGATGTATCACCGCATTGCACGTGCGCCGGCCGATGCGGTATGGCCGAGCCTCTACGTCAACCCCACAAAATTCGCAGCGCAGATGGCGGCGCTCGATAATGCTGGTTGGGAGACGATCACCGCAGCGCAACTCGCCGCAGCAGTGGCGGCCGGGGACACGATCCCAAAGAAAACATTCGTCATTACCTTTGACGACGGCACGGTCGACGGGTACGAGAACGCCCTCCCAATTCTCCAGGAGCACGGATTCGTTGCAACGTTCTATGTCATCACGCATAAGGTTGGTCGCGAGAAGTACTTCAGCGTGGAGCAGGTGCAAGCCCTTGCCCTTGCAGGGATGGAGATCGGCAACCACACCTCACTCCATGTATTTGACCCACTCGCCACGCGTTCAGAGACCAACGCACTCGTCCGCGACGCGCAAGATGCAATCGAGCTCTGGACAGGGGTTCGACCAACAACGTTCGCGTATCCCTACGGGTATCAATCGACGAACCTCATCGCGTCGGTCCGTTCCGCTGGAATTCAAATGGCCTTTACAACGCACTGGGGGGCGCGGGAGACGCCCGACTCGGCACTCTCGTTGCCGCGCGTGCGGCTCGGCCCATGGGTTACACCTGAGCGCCTGGTTGAGATCTTGGGGTACTGGCGCTAGCGCACGATTCCCCTAGTCGATCAATCGCGCGCGCGTCACCGCCGTGTCTCCGTACTTCTTGCGCATGGTGTCCGCCGCATTCGTGAGCGCTCGGTCACGCGCAGAGTGCGCAGCGTCAAACAGGCCAAGCTGCTCATCGGCGCCAAGGTCAGAGACGGATACGCCGATCAAGCGGTAGGCGGTCCCCTTCGCCGTCTTACGCAGGAGTGCGCGCGCCGCTTCGTAGATCGGACCGGCGAGATCGCTTGGTCGCGGGAGTTTGACCTGGCAGTTGAAGGATTGGAACTCGGTGTCCTTCAGCTTCAAGGTGACGGTTCGGCCGAGGAGCCCCTCGCTGCGAAGCCCGTATGCAACAGTCTCTACTAGTCCGAGCAGAAGTGCTGCGAGGATTTCGGGATCAGACGCATCTTCATCGAGCGTCATCTCGCGGCCGAGCGATTTTCTCTCGCTCTCATCATCGACCGGCGCCACATCGATGCCGCGCGCAAGGTCTTTCAACTTTGGCCCGTGCTGACCAAAGCGTCGCAGCAGATGGTCGTCGTGTGCAACGGCAAGATCCCCACACGTGGTGATTTCAAGTTCATGCAGCGTTTCGCGGGCAACGGGACCGATCCCCGGGATCACACCAACCTTGCGCGGGGCGAGCCAGGCCGCTTCGCTTCCGGGCGGGATGATCAGTAGCCCATCGGGCTTTGATGCATCAGAGGCGACCTTTGCGACAACCTTGCTCGTCGCTCCACCCACACTGATCGTCAGCCCGGTCTCTGCGCGCACGGCACGCCGCAAGCCGCGTCCCGCATCTTCAAGAGATCCAAGCAGTTGCTCGGTACCACCAAGGTCGAGGTACGCCTCGTCGACGCTCACCTGCTCGATGACTGGTGACCACGCGCTGAGCACCTGCATGACCTCGCGCGAAACTTCTGCATAGCGATCGTGTCGTGGTTCGACAAG
>CAIPEX010000064.1 GCA_903864185.1 uncultured Chloroflexota bacterium
CTCGCGCCGTTGCGCCACTTGCCGATCTCGTGAAGCTTGCTCTGCCAATATTGGTGCCGGGCGGCCACCTCATGGCGTGGAAGCGGAGTGGCGACTCGTGGCCAGTAGAGTTAGCAGCAGCCGCTGGAGAGATTGGGAGTGCGGCGATCCGCGTGCAGCCTCTCGACGTCCCAGAGCTCACTGGGGCCTTACTCGTGCTCATAAAGCGCCCAGAGCAGGTGTAGACTGAGCACGAAATCAATGCTTGCGACGGCGCCAGGCGCCGCGCACCACGAGAACGGGGCGTAGAGGCATGCCAACGAACGACCAGCATCGGGGGCCAGACTGGCACGACAACGACGGTGAGGAGCTGTTTGTTGCCCAAGACCCAGACCATCTCGTTGCCTCTGAGGCGGGGAGTGCGCCGCTCCATACATTCGATCGAGCCAGCCAGACAGCGAAGCGTGTGCTCTTCGGGCGCACGATCTCATCGGCCGACGAGGGGGAGCAGCGGCTCTCCAAGCGACTCGCACTGCCGATCTTCTCTTCTGACGCCATCTCGTCGAGTGCATACGCAAGTGAAGAGATCCTTCTCGCACTCATTGGTGCAGGCACGGGCGTGCTTATGTACGGACCGCTCGTTGCACTTGCGATCGGCTTGCTGCTCGGTTTGATTGCAGTCAGCTACCGCCAGGTTTGCTACGGGTTCCCTAATGGCGGAGGCGCCTACGCCGTCGCCTCAAGCACTCTCGGCACAATCCCCGCGCTGATTGCTGCATCAAGCCTGATCGTTGACTACATCATGACCGCGGCGGTAAGTGTCGCTGCCGGTGTTGCGGCCATCACCTCGGCACTTCCCGAGCTCGGGCAGTGGCGACTCGAGATTGCCCTTGGTGCGCTCGCACTTCTTGTGGTCGCCAACATGCGCGGCATTCGCGAGTCGGGGCGCATCTTTGCTGCACCAACCTATGTGTTCGTGATCGGTGCATTCTTGGTGATCGGGATTGGACTCGTCCGCATCGTGCTCGGCGATCCCGCCATCAACTGGAGTGCGCATGTGCAGCTTGAGCTCACCGCTGCCTCACAAGTCATCTTGCCGCTCTTGCTCCTTCGCGCGTTTGCCCACGGCTCTGTCGCCCTAACCGGCACCGAGGCGATCAGTAACGGTGTCGCATCGTTCAAGAAGCCAGAGTCGAAGAACGCCGCTACAACACTCATGGCCATGTCGGCACTCCTCGGCACACTGTTCGTCGGGATCTCGCTCGTTGCATATGCATACGGCAAGGTGCCAATCGAGGGGGGCGAGACGCTCCTCTCCCAGGTGGCACGAGCCTCGCTTGGCGATGGGCCACTCTACGCCGCCTTCCAGGTCGCCACGATGGGGATCTTGCTCCTCGCCGCCAACACGGGCTTCAACGGCGGTCCGCAACTCGCGCGAATCCTTGCCGCTGATGCATTCTTGCCGCGTCAGGTTGGGCAGCGCAGTGGTCGCCTTGCATTCGGTTCAGGGATCCTCCTGCTCGCTATTTGCGCTTCAATCTTGCTCATTGCCACTGGTGCGATCGTCACCGACCTCGTTCCTGCGTATGCGATTGGCGTCTTCATCGGGTTCACCATCAGCCAAGCGGGCATGGTTGTCCATTGGCGACGCTTACGCAACGACGGGTGGCGCGGGCGCGCAATCCTTAATGGCATCGGCGCGGTGGTCACGTTTGTCGTATTGATCGTTATCACGGCCGCGAAGTTCAGCGACGGTGGTTATCTTGTCTTTATCGCGATCCCCCTACTTACCGCATTCATGTTGATGGTGAAACATCAATATGCGCTGCACACGGCTGAGCTTGCCGTACCAGCAGAAAAGATCTTCGAGGGGTTGCATCGCAACCGACGCATCTTTGCCCCGTTTGGTGAGATCAATCGCTCAACCGTTCGCGCAGTAAACGTTGGCCGCCTCCTCGCAAGTGGTGGCGGTGAGATCATTGCGTTGCGCGTTGTCTTCGACGAAGAGGAAGAACATCAAATCCGTGAGCGCTTTGAGCACCACTTCCCTGACGTTCGGCTCGTGACGATTCTCTCGCCCTACCGCGCAATTATCGAGCCACTCATCCACTACCTGGATGAGATCGAAGAGGAGCTCGACGACCATGGCCAGAGGCTCATGACGGTGGTGATGGTTCCGGAGTATTCCGGCCGACACTGGTGGGACCGGGTCCTCCATAACGGCAATGGGAAGCGGCTGCGCGATGCGCTCATCGGTCGCGCAAATACCGTCGTTCTCGACATCCCGTACCGCCGCCACCTTCCCGACTAGCGGCGAGCCACTTCAATTGGAGGAGCAGCCGCCCTCTCTCGCCCTACCAAAATGTGGATAAGTAACTTGACAACACCATTGATATGGTTCTAGGATGTGCCTATGTTCAGGGTGGAAGGGGTCATTGATCCAGCACAGCCGGTCTACGTGATCAGCGTGGCAGCTGGCCTGCTCCAGGTTCACCCTCGAACCCTGCGCATCTACGAGGAAGAGGGGCTGATCTGCCCCTCGCGAACCGAGACGAACATCCGCCTCTTCTCCGCCAATGACCTCCGGCGAATCCTTTGGATCCGCCACCTCACCCAAGAGTTGGGCGTCAATCTTGCAGGGGTGAAGCTCCTCTTTGAACTTGAGGAGCGGTTGGGGGAGCGGATCCTCGAGCGACTCTATGAAGAGGGACGCGATGAGCGAAGCGAAAAGGCGACAGCGAAAGGAGCACGACGATGAACGAGCGTGAGATGAACGACGACCTCGAGCTTGAGTTGGACGAGGTCGAGCAGCTCGAAATCGACGAGGCGGTCGAGGCCGCCGAAGAGGACGGCTCCATTGTGCCAACCGGTGCAGGAAGCTTCCCGCTTGTTCCACTCCGCGAGATCGTGATCTTCCCCGAGATGGTCGCGCCACTCAAGGTTGGACGCGATAAGAGCGTTGCCGCAATTCGTGCCGCGGTTGAGGCCGGAGGTTGGCTCGCACTCGTCACACAGCGTGAGCCTGAGCAGGAGCAGGTTGATGGCGTTGAGCAGTTGCACCGTATGGGCACGCTCGCAAAGATTGCTCAGGTGGTGAACCTTCCCGACGGCACGCTACGCGCTGTTGTCCAGGGTCAGAAGCGCATTGCTGTTCGCGGGCTCGATACGTCGGGCAGCTACCTCGCGTTGAAGGCCGAGATCATCGAGGCGCCGCATGCTGAGGGTGTTGAGGTAGAGGCGCTCATGAAGAGCATCCAGACACAGGTTGAGACGTACGTGACCTCTGGTGCACCGGTGCCGCCTGAAGCAGCTGTTGCCGCAAAGAACATCAGTGATCCTGGCCTTCTTGCAGACATGACCGCCTATACGCCCGATATGACAACGGAGCAGCGACAGGAGCTGCTAGAGACGATCGATGTTGTCGACCGCCTCAAGTATGTCTCCGCCTTCCTCGCGCGGCAGATTGAGATCCTTGAGATCAAGGGTCGCATCCAGTCCGAGGTGAAATCGGAGATGGATAAGGGCCAGCGAGAATACTTCTTGCGCGAACAGATGAAGGCGATCCAGCGCGAGCTCGGGGAAGACGACCCGCAACAGGCAGAGGCGAACGAGTTGCGCGAGAAGGTCGAAGCGTCGGGCATGCCGGCCGAGACGAAGTCGCGCGCACTGAAGGAGCTCGATCGGATGAGCCGGATCCCGTCTGCCTCGCCAGAGGTTGGCGTCATTCGCACCTATGTCGACTGGCTGATCTCCATGCCGTGGAACGAATCAACCGAGGATCAGTTGAACATTGCAGGTGCCGCAAAGGTGCTGAATGAGGATCACTACGGACTTGAGAAGGTGAAGGAGCGAATCGTCGAGTACCTCGCGGTGCGCAAGCTTGCGCCGCAGGTGAAGAGCCCGATCCTCTGCTTCGCGGGGCCTCCTGGCGTTGGTAAGACCTCACTCGGTAAGTCGATTGCGCGGGCGATGGGACGGAAATTTGTACGCATGAGCCTCGGTGGACTCCATGACGAGGCGGAGATCCGCGGCCACCGGCGCACCTACATCGGTGCGCTTCCTGGTCGCATCGTGCAAGGAATCAAGCAGGCGGGAACGAAGAACCCTGTCTTCATGCTTGATGAGATCGACAAGCTCGGCGCGGACTTCCGCGGCGATCCGTCGTCGGCGCTCCTTGAGGTGCTTGATCCGGAGCAGAACTCTACGTATCAAGACAATTATCTTGAGGTGGAGTTCGACCTTTCGCAGGTGCTCTTCGTTGCAACTGCGAATCAACTCGACACGATCCCTGCGCCGCTCCGCGATCGCATGGAAATCATTCAGATTCCTGGGTACACCGAGGTCGAGAAGGTAGAGATTGCAAAGCGCTACATCATCCCAAAGCAGCGAGAGAATCACGGCTTGAAGGAGTCGCAGGTGACAATCCCCGACGAGACGCTCGTGCACCTGATTCGACACTACACGCGCGAAGCTGGTGTTCGCAACGCCGAACGCGAGATCGCCACGCTCATGCGCAAGGTTGCACGAAGCGTTGCAGAGAAGAAGTCGCGCAAGGGTGTCGTTGATCTGAAGAAGATGGCAACCTGGCTTGGCCCGGAGCGACATGAATACGGCGAGATGGATGCCGATGACCAGATCGGATCGGCAATTGGGCTTGTCGTCACCCCAACGGGTGGTGACGTTGTCGCCGTCGAGGTTGGCGTCATGGATGGCCGTGAGGAGTTGATCCTGACCGGGCAGTTGGGCGACGTGATGAAAGAGTCGGCGCGAGCCGCGCTGACCTGGATCAAGTCGCACGGTGCGGAGTTGGGAATCCCCGCGGAACGCTTCGAGAAGACCGGGCTCCACATCCACGTTCCGGCCGGTGCGATCCCGAAGGATGGGCCTTCGGCTGGCGTGACGATGGCGACGGCGATCGTCTCGGCGCTCACGGGCATTCCGGTGCGAAAAGACGTGGCGATGACGGGCGAGATCACCCTGCGCGGGCGGGTGCTCCCGATCGGCGGGCTGAAGAGCAAGGCGCTCGCGGCGCATGCCTCCGGTGCTCGTATCGTGCTCATTCCGAAGAAGAACGAGAAGGATCTGCAGGATGTTCCGGAAGAGATTCGGAAGGCCCTGAAGATCATCCCGGTCGACACAATCGGCCAGGTTCTTGAGCACGCGCTGCGACGCAAGCCGCGGCCACTGCCAGCAACTGCGAGCCCAGTACGGCCACGGATCGCCGTTCGCGCACCTGGGGGGCACGTACGACCGAGCTAGACGCACTCGAGCGACTGACGGAGCGAGTGCGAGCTGCGCTCGTACGTGACGAGCATGGAGCGCTCGCGCCGCTCCCGATTGCACTTCCGGCGGCCTTAACGCCGCGCGTCTTGCCCGACCTCGTAGCGGTTCCGCATACGCCACCAGTTGGTCGCACACTGCGTCGCGCTGTTGTTACCGCGCTGCTTATCCCGCCTACCGCACGCAGTTCGTGCAATAGCGTCGGCGGCGGAAGTGGCAGCGATATTCATCCTTACGAGTGTCAGGTGCTGCTAATTCGTCGCGCAGAGCACGGCCGCTATGGGGGGTGGATCGCCCTCCCAGGAGGCAAGGTAGAAGGCAACGAGACTGCGCAAGAGACGGCGATCCGCGAACTGCATGAAGAGCTCGGCTTTAACGCAGCAGACCCCGAGCATGAGATTCGCTTCGTCGGTTCGCTCGACCCCGCCTATGTGCCAGCCACCAACTTCCTTATTCAGGTGCTCGTAGCCGTTGCGCCACAAACTCCGCAGATCACACCAGACCCGCGCGAGGTTGCCGAAACCCTCGGCGCAGAACTCGGCCTCTTCGACCCGCGGCATGCGGTGCACGTTGTCGACGTAGAGGAGCAGGGTCAACTCATGCGATACGGCGTGATTCCAGTTCCAGGCGAACGCCGCGTGTGGGGCCTGACTGCGCGACTCTTGTGCGAGCTTGCTGCGCGCTGCGCTGCTGCGTAGTCTTGCGGTTGGATTAGCCCTTGCGTTGTCGGGGGCCGGGCGGTGGCGGGATTGGCGCCGAGAAGCCACTCGGGAGTCGACCCTCATCGGCGAGCCGTCGGATCACGAAGCCGTAGTACTCCTCGACCGATGCGCCGACATGTTCCCAGCTGAACAACCCCGAGCGCTCTACGCCTGATTTGGAGAGTCGTGCGCGAAGCTCTGGATCCTCAATGAGACGACGTAGCGCATCGGCGAGTGCCTCTGAGTCACCGGGCGGGACGAGAAGTGCTTCGCGGTCGCGACGCACCACCGCTCGGTATCCGTGAATATCGGAGCAGATGATCGGCGCGCCGGCAGACATTGCCTCAAGCAGCACGATGCCAAACGACTCACGTCCGGTTGCTGGTGACACGTAGATGTCGGCCGTCTTAAACAGTTGGCGCTTCTCCTCTTCGGACACGCGGCCAAGGAACTCGACATTGTCGAGTTGGCGCGTAAGCACATAGCGCCGTGCTTCGCGCTCGCCTGGTCCTGTTCCAGCAATCAGGAGGCGAGATGGGACGCCGTCAATCTGCAATTTGCGAAATGCGCGAAGGAGGTGAATGAGTCCCTTGCGCGACTCCATGCGCCCAACAAAGAAGATGTTCGGGACTCCATCGCGATAGCGAGCGATTGGTACGGCGCGCTGGTAGCTGAGTGGGTCAACACCGTTTGGCAGGATCTTGTACTCGCCTGGAAAGTAGCGACTGATGAAATGGCGCGCTGCAGAGCTCACGGCGATGCGTCCGTGAAGTTTTGCTGCGTAGTGACCGAGTGCGCGCTTACCAAACTCGTAGCTTGCGGAGAGGCCACCAAACGCATGGAAGGTGCCGACGTTCACGGATGTTGAAACGCTCAGCGTGACAAGGCTGAGGAACGGAACAAACGGCTCGTGAAAGTGCAACACGTCGAATCGCTCGCGCTCCAGCAGTTGGCGCATCTGACTCAGATACGTTGGGCTGAGTGTGATCGTCCCCATTGATCCATTGAACGGGACACTGAACCCCTTGCCGATGCGAATCACATCGCCTTCAGAGGCACGCTGCACGCCATGGCTACTCGTGATGATCCGCACGTCGTGACCGCGTGAGCGCAGTACGCGGTAGAGGTTGCCGACATGATCGTTGACGCCGCCTGGCATCGGGTAGGCGTACGGGGTGATCAAGCCAATCTTCATCGCTGTTCCCCCCTCTCCTTCTCATGCTCACGCAGGTGCGCACGTGGATCGTAAACGGCAGGGCGCTGGCGACTCCCTGGGTAGCCGAGGTCACGTCCCTGGCGTGCGCCGCCGAGGCTCCAGACCGGACGTGCGAGCCCGGCGAGATCCTGGCCAAGCCCGATCAGGTTGCGCAGCATCTGGCGCCCGAAGATGCTCGGGCTCTCCATGAGCGTGTGATCGGTGCCGTCGCCGAGCTCGATTGTTCCTTCGAGGATCGCGGTGCGAAGGTCGGCTGCCCCGCGCCCAGGGAAGCTGCTCCAGACGCGCCCGATCGCCTCAACCACGTGGGCATCTGATGCGCCGATGCCGGGGATCCTCAACTCCGCAGCGAGCCGCTGCACCCGTGCCCGTGGGTAGGTGCCGAAAATCGTCGGGTTGAAGATCTCGATCGCGTCGGGCCGGCAGGCGGGATCTCGATCACTCGCAACGGAGCGGAGTGTCCCCTCTTGCGTACAGAGAAAGTGCGGAAAGAGCGGGTGAGCTGAGATCGCGATCCCTCCCTGCTCATGCACCTCGGCGATCGTGCGACGGAGTGAGCGCAGTGGTTTGACGCGTTCCTTGAGGAAGAGTGCAACGAGGTGACCTTGCAGCGTTGAGATCTCCTCGCCAACAACTACCTCGACGTGAAGGCCGCGGGCGACAGCCATCGCCTGCGCCGCCTGTGCTGCATCGATTCGATCATGGTCGGTGATTGCAATCACATCGAGGTGTTGCGCCTCTGCGGCGGCAAGCACCTGCGAGACGCCGGCGGTGCCATCGGACGCCATTGTATGAATATGCAGATCGGCCCTACTTCGTGCGCCATTCGTACTCATGCGGGTAGATCGTCCCAAATTGGATAGAAGAGTGTCCACCACTGTTCTGGTGCCATCATGATGAGCTCTTCGAATGCGGCTGCAACGCCGTTGATTGCTGCACGGCTCCGCTCCATGCGGTCGCCAGACGTGGGGATATCAACGACGCGAATGTAGCCGGTATAGCGACGCTCTGGCTCGCGCGTCACGGCCGCAACGATCAGGCGTGCACCAGACTCAACGGCCAGCAGGGCGGGGCCGATCGGCAGTCGCGCGGGTGCGCCGAAGAATGTCACTGGGACGCCCGCGCCCACAATGTTGCGGTCACCGACCATGCCAATGATGCCCCCTGCAGCCAACTCTGCGGAGAGCACCGCGGCTGCACCGCGCGTCGGAATGATTCGCAATCCGAGCCCCTCACCGCGCACCTTCAACATCCAGGCTTGGAGGTAGGGGTTCTTCAGCTCTTCCATTGGCGCAACAGGGTTTCGCCCCGAGCGCATTGAGAGGATGGCGCCAGGAAGTTCGATCGCCCCAAAGTGTGCCGCGAGGAAGATCGCCGGCCCTTTATCGCGTGCGAACGCACGGTCAACGGCGGCTGCGTCTTCAAGGGCGACGTGTTCGACGATCGTGCGCCGGCCATGGCGTGGCGCTCGCGCCGTCTCAATGTAGAAGCGCAAATGATGCTCGAATAGCAGTTGAACGCCACGTACCAGCGCTGCGCTTGTTGGCGCAATGCCGTCGCGATACGTATAGACGCGTGCAAGGTTGATGCGGGCACGTGCCGCTCGCACACGCTGCACGCGCGGACCGAGCTGCCCCCACCCGCGCGCGATACCAAGGAGGAGTGATTCGGGCAGGTACGAGACACCTTCGAGTGCGGCGATTGCGATGCTACCAACGATGCGTTGCATTATTCGCATCTCACACAACCTCTGCCGACATTGTTGCTGCAAGATCCTTAAGTCGCTCTTGTTCGTGCGCACTTGGCCAGAGTGGCTTGAAGCAGTTCCACTGCGTTGGCTCTGTACGAATAAGTTGTTCCATTGCGTGCGCTGTCGCTTGTGTTGCAGCAACCTGTGCTGCAGGTGAGCCGTTGCCTGCGTCGATTGGTGCGCCGAACGCGATGTAGAATTTTCCTGGCGCTTCGCGTCGAACGAAGAACGGGACGATTGGCGCCTTGCCGCGCGCGGCGAGAACTGCCGGTCCGCTCGGGAGTGTTGTCCAGCGTCCGAAGAGCATGCATGGCGTCCCGTCGGGTTTCCAGCCCCAATCGCTGAGTAAGACAATGATGCCGCCGCGGCGTAAGACGGTGAACACTTCGCGAATCGCGCGCCAGTCAATCACCTTGATCCCCCATGATGCGCGAAGGCGGCGCAGCAGCTCGTACATTTCTGGAAAGGCGCTGTCGTCTGCGACAACATTTACGTCGTAGTTACGCTCACCGAAACTTGCCGCACCAAGTTCGTTGTTTCCCGCATGAAAGCCGACAAAGATTGCGGCCTGACCTCGCGCGCGCAGCTCCTCGAGGATTCCCGCTTCACTCAGATCGACTTCGCTGGCAATCTCTTTGAGTGAGCGACTCGGGAGGCGGAGCAGCTCGGCGGTGTAGCGGCCGTAGCTCCGATAGTTTGCAAGTGATCGCGCGCGAACCGCTGCTGCGGCTCCTGGGAGCGGGCGACCCTCGGCGTCGGCGAGTCCGAGTACGACGGCAGCGTTGTTGTCGGCGATGCGTCGCTTTGCTGGCCAGAGCAGGTAGGCCAGGGGGGCGAGGGTCGAGAAGAGTGCCTCAACCGGGCGTGGCGGGAGGATCCCGACAATCGCCATCAGGAGGCGGTAGCCGGCATAGACCGACTTCTCCCAGGCGCGGCGCATGAGGTAGCCAGGGGTGCGCGCAGCCCCACTACGGCGCAACGGAGAGGGGGTTGCCGGCTCTGGCATGGGCATCGGTTCACTCATTAGGGGGAGTGTACGGGAGAGCCGCCACCCCCTTGCGGGAGTGACGGCTCTCTTGTTCGTGAAGGCGGGGTTCAGCGAGGAGCTGAGCCCTGCTGCGGAACGTTTAGGCTCGCACGGAGTTCAGCGACTCGGAGGCGGGGTAGCCCTCCTTCGTCACCTGGCTGCCATCGAGGACACGGTTGTCCTCACCACGGATGAAGGCCTCCACTGCAGCGTGGGCGACGTCATCGCGCAACTGCATTGGTGGGCTCTTCATGAAGTATGACGAAGGCGCAACGAGCGTCCCCGCAAGCTTCCGGTCGAGTCCGAGCTTCGCGCAACGAATCGCGTCAGTGATGACACCGGCGCTGTTTGGCGAGTCCCACACTTCGAGTTTTAGTTCAGCCGTGAGCGGTACCCCACCGAAGGTTGTCCCCTCGAGTCGGATGTTTGCCCACTTGCGATCGAGAAGCCACGGCACGTAGTCCGATGGCCCAACGTGGACCTGCTCGTCGTCGAGCGGCTCGTCGAGAATCGACGTGACCGCATTCGTCTTGCTGATCTTCTTGCTCTCAAGTCGATCGCGCTCCAACATGTTCTGGAAGTCGGTGTTGCCACCGAAATTCAGCTGATAGGTGCGGTCGAGATGAACGCCACGATCGGCAAAGAGACGTGCAAGAACGCGGTGCGCAATCGTTGCGCCGACCTGGCTCTTGATGTCGTCTCCGACGATTGGAAGTCCAGCTGCGGCGAACTTCTTCTGCCACTCCGGCTCACGGCCGATGAAGACAGGGATTGCGTTAACGAACGCACATCCCGCCTTGATCGCCTGCTCGGCGTAGTAGCGGATCCCCTCTTCGCTACCGACTGGAAGATATGCGACGAGCACATCCACCTTGCGCTCCTTGAGCACCGCGGCAACGTCAACCGGCTTCTCTGGCGACTCTTGGACGACGTCCTTCAAATACTTGCCGATACCGTCCAGCGTTGGTCCGCGCTGCACGATCACGCCAGTCGTTGGGATCTCCTGGAAGGTCCAGGTGTTGTTCGGATGTGCGCCGAGCGCCACCGAAAGATCCTTGCCAACCTTTGTGACGTTCACGTCAAAGGCTGCAACGTAGTCAAGGTCGCGCACGTGATACCCGCCGATATCGACGTGCATCAGTCCTGGAACCTTGGCGTCATTGGCTGCGTCTGCATAGAAGTAGCGTCCCTGCACAAGGCTGCTTGCGCAGTTGCCTACTCCCGCGATCGCAACGCGGATCGGGTTCGTCGCCTTGACTGGCGTCTTCGGCGCCGGTCGGGCGTTCCATTGGGCGCGTGGCCCGTTCAAGTCTTGCATCTCCGGTTACCCCTTTCTCCTCTGTTCTTCCGCTTCGTGGGTTCAGTGCCTGAACCCGCCTTCACTTGTCGATCGGTTTACCGAACGACGAGCATCAATGGGCGCGGCGTTTTGCCGCGCGTGGTTGGCGTGCCCCACTCTCGAGGGCATCGCGAATGTAGAGAACGCGCTGAACGACGGTGATCGTGGAGGTGACGCAGATGAGCGCGAGTGCGCCAGCAAGCCATGTGGCGTTGATCAGGCCGCCGGCAAGGAGCCCGATGATGAGCATCGCGGCTCGCTCGCCACGTTGTGCCAGCCCGTTGTCGGCGACGACGCCGAGCCCCTCACCGCGCGCACGAACGTAGCTCACGAGCGAACCTGTTCCGAGTGCGAGTGTGGCGAGGCCGATCACCTCGAGATGGCCGCTTCCACTCAACGTTATTGTGCTCATTGCGGCCCCCGCGGTAATTCCCGCGTAGATCACCGCCTCACTTGCTCGGTCGAGCGACGAGTCGAGGAAGGCACCGAATGGACGCACACGATTTGTTGCGCGCGCGAGGGTGCCGTCAAGCCCGTCAAACAAGGTTCCTGCAATCAGGATGAGCGCTGCAAGCACCCAGCCTCCCGCTGCTGCGGCGGCGGCGGCGAAGAGGACGATGCTGAATCCAATCAGCGTCAGCGCATCGGGAGAGAAGCCGAGGCGCCCGAGGAAGAGTGCGATCGGTTCGCCGATTCGCTTGATGCGCGCGCGCTCATCACCGGTGAGAAGGCTGCCGCGAACAACGCGCTTGCGTGCCATCACGATGCATCTCCTGCACGCACTGCATCAATAAGTGGCTGTGCTGCTGGAAGGGCAACGGTTGGCGCAACCCAGGCTGCTGGATTCGTCACGCCAAGCGCGGAGAGCATGAGCGCGTGCCCTTCGGCGATCGTCTCGGTGCGCAGCGTGCAGAGCGTCTCGCGACCGACCTTCTCGGTAGTGACGAGGCCGGCGTCGCGAAGGCGACGGAGATGCCAGGAGACGAGTGGCTGCGAGAGGTCGGTAGATTCAATGAGCTCAGAGACGGTTGCAGGGCCGATGGCGAGGCGGCGAACGACCTCGAGCCGGTTCGTGTCGCCGAGTGCTCGGTGCACGCGGCGTGCCGCCTCAAGTACGTCGGCGTCGCCGGCAAGGCGTGCAGCATCAGCGCTTGCCACGCGGCGGAGACCTCCAGGGACCGTGGTGCTCTGTTGGGCGCTCATAGAAGTAGAAGTTTATATGAGTTTTTACTGATGCGTTGGCCCTGTCGCAAGAGGGATTGTTACAAGATCGTGCTCGCCGAACGAGCGTGCGGGGCTACTTCGTGGTTACGGAGCGATTGCGCGGGCGACCGCCTCGATGAGCAGGGTCGGTGCAAGGCCGAGTGCGATCGTCCCAATCGCCGCAAGGATGAGCCCGATGCGAAGGAGTGGTGGGGTTGCCACTTCAACCGGTGGCTCAGCCGGCTCGCGCATGAAGAGATAGATGATGACGCGCAGGTAGTAGCACGCGGCTACGGCGGCGTTGAGCACTGCAACGATGGCGAGGAGTGCCGCTGCACCGCCCGCCTGCACCGCCGCCAGGATCACATACGCCTTCGCAAAGAAGCCGGCAGTTGGTGGAATTCCCGTCAGGCTCAACAGGAAGACCGCCGCCAAGATCGCAAGGAGTGGGTGGCGTCGGCCGAGTCCTGCAAGATCACTCAGCTGTGTCGTTGATCCAGGGCGACCTTGAATTGCGGTGAGGACGGCGAATGCGCCGAGATTCATGAACGCATATGCGGCACCGTAGAACAAGATGCCTGAGATTCCTGCGACCTCACCGAGCCCCGCCGCGACAAGGCCGACCATCAGGTAGCCGGTGTGTGCGATCGACGAGTAGGCGAGCATGCGCTTCACGTTGAGCTGTGTGAGCGCAACAAGGTTGCCGAGTGTCATCGTTGCTGCTGCGAGAACGGCAACAACAGGAACCCAGAGCAGCGCTAGTGGCGCGAGGGCAACGAGAAAGAGCTTGATCGCCAGTGCGAATGCGCCGACCTTCGGCCCAACAGAGAGGTATCCCGTGATCGGCGTTGGTGAACCCTGGTATGCGTCTGGCGTCCAGTAGTGGAACGGCACCGCGGCAATCTTGAACGAGGCGCCGGTTGTGATGAGTGCGAGCGCTACAGCGAGGGCGGGCGTTGCGCTGCCTGAGGCGAGCGCTGCTGCGATACCGCTCAGTGATGCTGTCCCCGAGCTCCCCCAGAGGAGCACGATGCCGAAGAGCAAGATTGCGCTAGAGAAACTCCCGAGTAGGAAGTACTTCACGGCGCCTTCTGTGCTGAGTGGGTCGCGCTTTGCGTAGCCGGCCAAGAGGTAGCCGGGGATGACGAGGAGCTCGAGGCCGATGAAGAGCGTGACGAGATCGGTTGACGCGGCAACGAGGATTGCGCCAGCGAGCGCGAAGAGGAGGATTGACGCGAACTCAGCGGTTGGGTATCCACGATCACCAACGTGGTCTGGCGTCATGAGAAGGGTGATCGTCGTGACGGTGATGCCGAGCAGGCCGAGATACGAGACAAACGGGCCGGTGACATATGCGCCGGCTAGTGCGATTGTCACCCCGCCGCCTTGCGCGGTGATGAATACTGCAGCTGCCCCAAGCGCAGCAAGTGCAACGGCGATCGGCGTGTAGCGACGTGCGGGAACAACCATGTCGGCAATCAGCACGGCGACGGCACCGAAAATAACCGTGAGGAGTGGTGCGATCGTCATCATCTCACCGCTCATGGTGCAACTCCGCTAAAGGCCGAGAGCAGGAACTGCGAGACACTCGGCCCGAATGATGCCGTGAGCAACGTTGGCATGATGCCGAACGCGACGATCATGACGAGCAGTGGCGTGAGGGTGATGATCTCTGTCGGCGTGACATCGGTCAGGTGTGAGCCGAGCCCCTTGAGGAACGGCGAGAGCGGCCCAGTAAACACGCGCTGGTACATCCAGAGCAG
>CAIPEX010000065.1 GCA_903864185.1 uncultured Chloroflexota bacterium
ACGCCACTCATCCCTGCAAGGCCTTCAGCGAGCATGCGAGCATTGGCGTGGTCTTCAGCAAGGCGCGCAACTGTTCCGTCGGGCCCATCGGAAAGTGCAACAAGTCCGGCGGCTGCCAACACACCCACCTGGCGCATGCCGCCGCCCAGGAGCTTACGTGCGCGGCGGGCCTTCCAGATGAAGTCACTACTTCCCACGACAACACTGCCGATCGGTGCAGCAAGACCCTTGCTTAAGCAGAACGTTGCGCTATCTGCGTCGGCAACCAGCTCCCGCGGCGTGACACCCAACGCAACAACCGCGTTGAAGAGGCGCGCACCATCAACATGGATAGGGATGCCGCGCGGCTGTAGTGCGGCGCGTAGCGCACGCATGTACGTTGGCGTGATCGGCCTACTGAATGTGTGCGCGTGGCAGTTTTCTACAACGGCAAGTGAGGTGATTGCACTGTGGGGGTCCGAAGAATCCTGGATCGCCTCAAGAACGGCGTCGATCGGCATCTCACCATCTGAGTTCTCATGAACGATGCGGAGCCCGGCTCCTGCCGCAACGGCGTAGTTTGCCGCCTCGTCGTTCGGAATGTGCCCTTCGGCTGGAACGATGATCTCTCCGCCACGCGGCACGTGCGCCATGACGCTGACGATGTTCCCCATCGTCCCCGATGCGACAAAGAGCCCCGCCTCTTTACCAAGAAGCGCAGCCGCGCGCGCCTCAAGGGCGATAACGGTGGGGTCATCATTGAAGACGTCGTCACCGAGCTCGGCCGTACTCATTGCTGCACGCATCGCGGGGGTGGGGTGGGTGACCGTGTCGGAGCGCAGGTCGATACGACCCGCCCCTCCTGATCGTGCCGCAGCGTCTGCCCCGTATCCCATAGTCGGATCGTACCCCCTCTGGTAGGCTTCGCAGTCCTGTCGCGGACCCGTGGTGTAGCGGCCCAACATGCCAGCCTGTCACGCTGGAGATCGCCGGTTCGAATCCGGTCGGGTCCGCCAGGAAACCCCTCCTGCTGGCGTTGACTACTATGACCCTATGCCCCGAGAGATCCCCGTGAACGACGGCTTCCCACCAAGCGAGCGAACGCGCGTCCGCCGCCTCCCCGACCGTGCAGCCTACGAGCGCGAACTGATCTACCCCGTTGTCGATGCGGCGTTGACCTGTACCGTTGCCTACCTACTTGACGGGCGGCCACACGCAACGCCAACCGCGCACTGGAGAGATGGCGACCGGCTCTACTGGCACGGATCTGCCGCGAGCCGATTCCTTCGGAAGGTGGTCGGCACCGAGGTGTGCGTTTCAATCCACCTGACCGACGGGATCGTGCTCGCCCGCAGTGGCTTCGATAGCTCCTTCAACTATCGTTCGGCAACGCTCTTCGGTGTATGTGAAGAGGTGACTGGTGACGAGAAGGTCGCGCAGCTCGATGCGTTTATTGAGAAACTCGTTCCTGGTCGCTCAAAGGAGCTGCGCCGCTCGCATGACCAAGAGCTGAAAGCAACAACGCTCCTTGCAGCAACGATCACGGAAGCCTCAGCAAAGATCCGTGATGGCGGCGTTCATGGTCAAGACGAAGATGCAGCCGAGCCAATCTGGGCGGGCGTACTCGAGATGGAGACGCGCTTCACGCGGCTGATCCCCGATGAAGAGACCCCACCGATTACAGATCCATCTGCACTCCTTGCAGCACTGATCGGCAAGAAGGTTTCTTAGTGCGCGCGCAAACGATCAACCGAATCTCTCTCATTGCACTCGCTGCACTCGTCGCCGCATATACGCTGCTTATCGGTGACACCGTCTCTGCCGCTGCTGGTCCAGCATGGTTCGGCGTGGCACTCATCTTGATCGGCACAAACGTTGTACGACTGCGCTCTGGCATCCGTCCATCGACCACGGGCATGGTTGTCGGCATCGCATGTGGGCTACTTGCGGGTGCACGCATCACCGGAGTGGTCAGTGAAGTGACGCCGACCCTTGCGCTGGCAACCGTGGTGATCCCTGTGCTGTTCGCGCGCATCGTGCTGCGAGCGCGCAGGTAGGATCAGCCCCCAGCGATCTGTTCGCCACCGTCGATCGTGATGGTGTTGCCGGTAACCCAGCCCAATCCTGCAGCTGAGAGCGCAACGATTGCGCGGCCAACATCGTCAGGTGTTGTGAGTCGCTTGCCCGGATGCTTCTTCAGCACCACATCGATCCAATCTTGGCTTCCAGGAATCTTGCGCAGCGCAGGCGTATCGACAACACCAGGGCGAAGTGCCGTGACGGTTGCGCCAGGGACGAGTCGCGCGAGTTCCAGTGCGAGCTGTCGGCAGTGGGCCTCGACTGCCGCCTTGGCGGCAGCGACCGCTCCGTACATAGGGACAGCCTTAGCAGCACCCTCTGATGATGTTGCGAAGATGCGCGTCGTGCTGCCGATTAACCCTGCCGCGTAGAGGTCCTGGACCCAGTAGACGAGCGAATGCGCCATGACATCAGATGTCATGTCCATCTGCTTGCGGGTGATCAGCGCCGTGTCGCCGTCGGGCAAGAAGGGTTGCAGGCTACCGAAGGCGAGAGAGTGGAGGACGATGCCAAGTTGCGGCTTCCCTCCTGCGGCGGTTGCGGCGGTGAAACGTTCTTTCAACTGCGCGACAACCTCGGCGCGCTTCTCATCATCGGCAGCGTTGCCGCGAATGTAGAGCGCCTCAACGCCGGTGGCTTTCACCGCAGCAATGGCCGCGTCGAGCTTCTCGCCGCGTGAACGGCCAAGGTAGACACCACAAATGTTGTAGCCCGCCTCGGCTGCAAGCCGAGCCGTCGCCTCACCAATACCGCTTGAGGCGCCGAGAATGAGTGCCCAACGTTGCGTCGACTGATCGGCCATGTGCCCTCCTTAGTCTCTTCTCCCCATAGGGTAGCCGACCCACTTCGCCTCTGGCGCGTAGGATCTAGGGATGGATCCACACGGTCGACTCCTGCTCATGGCGGTTCACGCACATCCCGACGACGAGACGATCTCAATGGGCGGGACGCTCGCAACGTATGCAGCAGCGCATAGTTCGAGCACCGACACCTACGTAGTTACCGGAACACGTGGTGAACTCGGAGAGATCGTTATCCCAGAGCGAGATACACCAGAAGAACACGCCACACTCGGCGAGGCGCGCATGGGTGAGATCGCCGCGGCGATGGCTGCACTCGGTGTCACCCATTTCGAGAATCTCGGCTTCCGCGACTCAGGCATGGTTGGCGATGCAGGTAACGACGATCCACGCTCATACCATCAGCACAGCACAACAGATCTCGACGGCACCGTTGAGCGCCTCGTGCGCATCATTCGTACGGTTCACCCCGATGTGCTCGCGACGTATGACGAGTTTGGTGGCTACGGCCACCCCGACCACATTGCTGCTGCGCGCGTTACCCGCCGCGCCTGGGAGGTTGCTGGCGATCCAACATGGCGCCCTGAGGCTGGGTCGGCCTGGTCGCCGAAGAAACTTTATGAGGTTCGCACACCCGATTCACAGCGCGACAAGGTGCTGAAGCTCCTCGAATCGCGCGGCATCGACTCGTGGTGGAGCGAGCCGAAAGACGCCACGCCCGAAGATCTCGAGAAGTGGCGCGCCTGGCGCGCAGCCATGGCATGCCCAGATGCATTGATCACGACACGCATCGACATCAGTACGAAACTTGCTGCAAAGCGGCGCGCCATTCAAGCGCATGCGACGCAGATCAAGCACGACAGTCCGTTGCTGCTCCTGAGCGACCAAGACATGCTTGATCTCGGCGCGATGGAGCAGTATCGCCTCATTGCACATCGGCTTGATCATGAACCTGCGCAGCCTGAAAGCGATCTGTTCGCCGGATTGCGATAGCCCTAACGGCTACTGGTCTCCCCCTACACGGACCGCGCGCATGCGGTTGCGCACCGTGACAAGCGTGAGCGCGCCAGCAAAGACGAGCGTCTCCATTAAGACGATGGCCGCGCCAGAGGCGAGGTTCATCGCATAGCTCACATAGAGCCCAGCGACAGAGGAGGCGATCCCAATCATCGCGGCGACGGTGATCATGCGCGCGAAGCGCTTCGTAAGGAGCTGCGCCGTGGCGGCCGGCGTCGTGATCATTGCAACCACCAGCACGATACCAACAGCCTGCAGGCTGACAACGATCGTCACCGCGATCAAGATCAAGAGGAGATCGTCGAGGCGTCGCACGGGTAGGCCGGCCGCCCCCGCGCCGAGGGGGTCAAAGGTGGCGAAGAGCAGCTCCTTCCACAGGAGTCGGACAACGAAGAGCAAGAGTGCGACAAGGATTGAGAGCGTGATCAGGTCGGCAACGCTGATGCCCAGCACGTCGCCGAACAAGAAGTGGAAGAGGTCGCCGACATAGTTTGGGATCGCCGAAAAGAGGGCGACGCCAAGCGCAAACATGCCAGCAAATAAGACGCCGATCACGGCATCGGAGCGCAACCCTGAGCGTCGCGTGAGTGCACCAATTCCCAACGCGGTTGCAATGGCGGCAACCGCGCCGCCAAGGATGATCGGCAGCCCAAGTAGGTAGGCGATGACGATCCCAGGGAAGGCCGAGTGGCTTACCGCATCACCGATAAAGCTCATCCCCTTTAGTACGACGAAGGCGCCAACAACGGCGCATGCGACCCCAACCAGTGCACTCGCAATCAGTGCGCGCACGAAAAACTCATACGCCAGTGGCTGCACGAGGAGGTCGAAGAGGTTCATTCGTGCCCCTCGTGCGCACCATGCGAATGGTGCGGATCATCGAGCAAGACAACGCCACCGCCGGCAAGCGGGACAAGGTGGCCGCCGTACGTCTTCTCAAGGACCTCACGATCAAGCACCAACTGGGCTTTTCCGTGCACAACGATGCGACCAGCAAGCGCGACGACGTCATGGAACCGCTGCGCGGCACAGGCGAGATCGTGCGTCGTGGCAATGACCGTGCGTCCACGTGCGGCCTCATCGTCGAGCACGTTCATGATCTTCTCTTGCGTCACTGGGTCGACACCAGTCACTGGCTCGTCGAGCAGATAGATCTCAGGGTCTGCCGCAATCGCACGCGCAAGGAAGACGCGACGTCGCTGTCCGCCCGAAAGCTCACCAATCTGCCGCTTTGAAAGGTGCCCCATCTCAACGCGATCAAGCGCTGCTGCAACTCGATCACGATCGCTCTTTTGCGGCGAGCGTCCAACTCCAATCATGGGGGTGCGACCCATCATGACCACCTCATCGACAGAGACGGGAAAACTCCAGTCGACCTGTTCCGCCTGGGGCACGTAGGCAACGCGTTGAGCAAATGTTCCAACAGGACCACCAAGCACCGCAATGCTGCCCGACCACGGCTGCATCAGCCCGGCGATGCATTTCAGGAGTGTCGACTTGCCACCCCCATTCGGTCCGAAGATTGCCGTAAGTGACCCCGCAGCAATCTCGAGATTGACATCTTGGATAGCGGCGCGGTCGCCGTAGCCTGCTGTAACACCGTGCAGCACCACTGCAGCCGTCTTCATGGCGTGACTCCGCCGAGCGCGCGAGCAATTGCCGCTCCGTTCGCACGCATCATCCCAAGGTAGCTATCTGCTGGAGCGGGCCCCAAGGCGTCGGAGTAGAGGCTTCCCAGCACGGTCGCGCCAGTCTCAGCTGCGATCTGGTCAAGCACCTTTGATGGGAGCTGCGCCTCGCTAAAGATCGCGCGGACCCCTGTAGTGGTGATGAGGTCAATCAGCTCTGCGATCTGCTGTGCACTGGGATCTTGCCCCGGGGCTTCTACTGCAACGCCAACAACCTCAAGACCGTACGCACGCGCAAAATACCCAAACGCATCGTGGAAGGTGATGATCTTGCGTGAGGTAATTGACGCAAAACTTGTGTCGAGTGATGTGTCGAGCGACTCAATCGCCGCAACAGCTGTTGCGAGCGACGATTCAATTCCACTACTGGCCCCTGGTAGATCCTGCACCGCTCGTGCTGCAATGCGCTTGATATAGATCAGTGCGCCTGCAGGATCAAGCCAGACATGCGGGTCAACGCCACCGGATCCACCCTCTTGCAGGAACACCCAGTTATCGCTCGTGTCGATCTGCTCACCGAGGCGCAACACGTTTTCTGGCGGGATAGTTGAGGCATCGAGGATAGATTGAACCCAATCGTCAAGTCCGAGTCCATTCATGAGGAGAAGATCTGCGGTGGAGACAACACGAGATGTTTCTGGCGATGGCTCAAACGTGTGCACGTCGACGCCTGCCGGCACAAGTGAGATAACGCGTGCGGAGTTGCCAAGTGCCATGGATGCAAGATCCGCAAACACACTCGAAGTTGCAACGACCGTATATGTGGCAGCCGGCGCACTTCCGACAGGTGCACCACATCCTGCGCTGAGCAGGATCGTTGCGAGGAGCCACGTAACGCTGCGACGCGTCATCGCTTGACTTTCTGACACTTCGGGCAGCGCCCGAAGAGCTCAAGCCGGTGCGACTGAATCTCAAAACCGCTTCGACGCGCCGCCTCGGCAGTCACGGAGTCGATACCGCAGTCCTCAACCTCACTGACCGAGCCACAACGCGTGCAGACCAGGTGATGATGGTGCGTTGGTTCGCAGGGAACATAGGCATGTCGACCATCCGGCAGATCGACATGCTCCATGACGCCCTGTTCAGTGAGCAGGTCAAGGAAGCGGAAGACCGTTGCGCGCCCAATCCCCAGTCGGCGTTTCGCTGCGTCCGCAACAAGGTCGGCAGCGGTGAAGTGCCCGCCCCGCTTGCTGATCAGGGCGGCCAGCTCGCGCCGCGGCCCAGTGAGGCGGACCCCTGCGCCGTTGAGTAGTTCGAGTAGCTGTTCGCTCATGGGGAGATCCTACCACATATGAGACCCAGTCTCATATAGCATGATCTGCAGACCCCCCTATACTCCGTGCATGAGCATGTTGAAGAACGCCGCGCTTACTGGGCTGGTTGTGGGGGCCGTCGCCGTCGTGGTGATCTTCCTCGCCAATCCGTTCGAAGGGGGCACACCCAACCCGACTGGCTCGTTCGCGCCGGTTGCCCCGCTCCTCGAAAACCCAGATCCTGCCTTCACTGTTGGCCGTGGCATCGGCGCTATTGACGCTCCAGTTGTCCTTGAGGTGTGGGCCGACTTCCAGTGCCCAATCTGCGGACAGTGGGCCAACAATGTTGAGCCACGGCTCTATGAGCGATATGTCCGCGACGGCAAGCTGCGCATTGAGCATCACCACTACGCATTTTTGGGCGAAGAATCGTTCACGTCAGCTATTGGTGCCGTGTGCGCCGAGAAGCAAGGTAAGTACTGGGCATTCAGCTCGTGGGTCTTTGCAAATCAGCACGGCGAGAACGAGGGCGGCTTCAGTGATGAGCGCCTCCGCATTATTGCTGCGGCAGCAGGGCTCGACCTTGCGGCATATGACGCCTGCATTACCGATCCAGCGAATCGCGCTGAGGTAGAAGCAGATGCTGCAGCAGCAACCGCACTCGGCGTCAATAGCACGCCAACACTAAAGATCGGCGACTGGATGGAGCCAGGGCTTCCAACCGTTGATGCGATCAGCGCGAAGATCGACGCCGCTCTCGGCAAGAAGTAGCTCATGCGCCGCGCACACCGCGTCGGCATCGTTGCCTCACTCGCTGGTATTGGGGTCTCCTCCTATCTCCTTGCAGTACGTGTCATCGGCATCACGCTGCTGTGCGGTCCTGCGCTTGGTCCGTTCGGCGGCTGCGCCAAGGTTGAGGCCTCTGTCTGGTCGAGCATTGGCCCAATCCCCGTTGCGGCGATTGGCGTTGCTGGAGCTCTCGTTCTTTTTACTGCGTCGCTCATGCACGCCCGTCAAGGAGGCGAGCAGGCACTTTTCGTTTGGCTGATGGCTGGAGTCGCTGGGAGCGTGATCGAACTCGGCCTCATCGGCGTTCAAGCATTCGTGATTGGCGCCTGGTGTGGCTGGTGCCTGATCTTTGGAACGACCGTGTTTGTCTCCACCGCAGCTGCCATTAAGGTCGCACTCACTGCGAAGAAGGATCCTGCCCGCCGCTAATTCTTCTCAGCTGCGGGTTTGGCGCAATCGATAAATCATCCAAGAGTAGAAGTGCCCTACGTGCCGCGCGGCGAGCGCTTACCGTGGCACCATCCTCATCGAGCAAGATGGCAAGGCGCTCGAGCAGCGCCCCATCTGCCGGATCAATTCGAGCGGCGCGAGCCGACAGATCAATCGCCCGATCGAGATCGCCAATCTCATACGCCGCAAGAACTGCGCGCTCCAACAGGCTCAAGAGGCCGATCTCCAGCGAGCCACGATAGGTCGCGACCCACGATTCGAACGGCAGCTCTACACCAAAGGGACCGCGGTAACTCTCAAGGAGTGCCTCAAGCTCTTCTGTGCGCGCATGTGCGTGCATGTGGTCAAGCCGCTCGTTGAGGATCGCCGAATCAAATCGCACAAGTTCAGGGTGCAAGGAGACAACCTCTCCCTCATGCCGAACGTATGGCGTTGCCGAGTTCGTTGCCGCCGCCTCGTCGTAGTGCGGGTCAATGGTTCGCCGCAGGTGAAAGATCGCCTGATTCAGCGAATTGAGCCCCGCCGACTCTTCCGCATCAGGCCAGAGCGCGTCGATGACCTCTTCGCGTGTTGCCGTCTGCCTCGGACGTGTTGCGAGATAGAGGAGCAGCGCCAGCGACCGAGGTCGAATCGCTGCACCTTCAACCACGCGGCCTTCAACCTCGAGCGTGAGTGGTCCAAGGTCATGGATGTGTGCGACACGACTCGTCACCTGGATCTGTAACTGGGGTGCATCAATATAGCGGCGCTGCACGTCGGCCGCAGTGACTCTTTGCGGGATACTAAGTGCCTGCGCAATCATCGCCGGTACCTGCCACTGCTCGGAGCCAAGTTCATCACGATCTGCAGGCGCGATAAGGAGGCCTTCACTCCAGAGGCACTGCAGCGCCATCTCATCGGGCCGATCGCCGGCATCGCTAACCAGTCGCTCAAGCGTCGCAGCACTCTCGCCGACAACATCACGCCGAATAAAATCTTCGAGCTCTCCACGAGGGAGTGCCCCGCTTGCTTGTGCCGCCCACACTGCGACGGCGCCGCCGTTCCCAGCAGCATCGCGTCGTGCCTGCTCTAGACGGTTCCCCTCGGCGGTAAGGCCACGGGACTCTGCAATTTGGCGTGTCTGGAGTGGTGAGATGCGCAGATCTAGAGCGCCAATCTCCACGATTGGTCGCTTACTCTCGGCCATCGCGAGCCGGAGCGCCGCATTCCGCCTACCGATGAGTACGACGCGGGAGGTGTCGGGATTACGTTCGACAATCCTCCGTAAAAAATCTAACCCTTCGCTCGTGGCAACAAGTGCATCAACCCCGTCAAGGACGAGATTCATGCATCCGAATGGCGACGCAAGATCCGCATTCAGCGCAGCCGTGCACGTCTCAAGCGAGTGTCGGCGACGGATTGCTCGGCTGAGGCGCGGAAGGCGCGCCCCATCGTCTTCATCGACCGCAAGCGCAAGTGCATGATGGAGGCGCGTGCTCGCCCGGATCCAGCGCGTTGGTTGCGGAGAACGAGAGGCCCATGCGGCAACCGCGCTGCTCTTCCCATACCCGGAGCTCCCTGCGATCAGCGCGACACCACCTTCGGCAATGCGGTCGAGCTGCGCCTCTAGTCGTGGACGGGCCATCTGTACGCGTTGAGTCTCAGCCATACCCCCTCCTCACTATCGCGGCAGCGCCACGATTTGGCTGAATGGTGCTCACAGGTGCGTACTCGTTACGTACCCGCCCTGCGGTGTGCTCCCGCGCCAGGAGCGGCAGACTCTACAATCGGCGCATGACACGAACTGCTGCAGAGGTGACGGGGAATAGCCTGGATGCGACAGGCGAGCTAGCGCT
>CAIPEX010000066.1 GCA_903864185.1 uncultured Chloroflexota bacterium
GCATTGCAGCGATTGCCGCTGCCGCCCTTCTCGTGAGTGCTTGCGGCGCGGCGTCGTATGACACTCCAGCTGGTACCGATCTCGTGATCGGCATTAGCTTGCCGCTCAACGGCTCGGCGCTGGCTTCGGCCGGCCCGGCGCAGATGGGCGCAGAGCTTGCAGTGAAAGAGGCTGCGATCGAGGGCTACACGCTCTCCGTCGTGGTGCTCGACCACGCAATCAATGGCGCACACGATCCAGCACAGGCAGCTGCAGACATGCAGACGCTTGTCGGCAACCCAAAGGTTGTTGGCGTCGTAGGCCCATTCAACTCGGGTTCAGCAAAGACGCAGATCCCAGTCTCTTCGGAGGCTCACCTGCTTCAGTGCTCGCCATCGAACACCAACCCTGACCTCACCAAGGGTGATGCAGGCGCGGAGCTTCGTGGTGGACGCCCAGTCAACTACATCCGCGTTGCAGCCACGGACGACCTCCAGGGCCCAGCAGTTGCGGACTATGCAGTTGCAAACGGCGACATGAACGTGTACGTCATTGACGACACCGAAGTGTATGGTAGCGGCATTGCCGCAACCTTCTCGGCACAGCTTGTTACCGCAGGCGGTACCGTTGCCGGTACAGCAAGCGCAGCCCCATCGACGACCGACTTCTCGGCCATCGTGACGACTGCACTCGAGGCAGCTCCCGACGCTGTCTTCTATGGCGGCGTTACATCCAGCGGTGGTGGCTATCTCCGCAAGGCCATGATCCTGGGTGGATTGAACGTTCCGCTTTACGCGGGCGACGGCCTCAACGATGGCAATGGCGAAGGTTCGTACATTGGCATTGCTGGCGCTGATGCAAAGAACAGCTATTCAGCTGTTGCTGCAATCCATGACATTCCGGATGCAACTGCATTCGCAGCTGCATATTCGGCAGAGTACGGCGAGCAGCCAGGGTCCTACTCGGCCTCCGGCTACGCGTGCGCACAGGTGATCATCGCGGCGATCAAGGCTGCTATCGCTAGCGGCACTGTTACCCGCGACAGCATCCGTGCTGCTGCTGTTGACCCAACCGCTTCATACGAGACTGTTCTTGGGCCAGTCGGATTTGATGCGAATGGCGATACAACCCAGCGAGTCATTTCACTCTACAAGGTGAAGAATGGCGACTGGGTCTTCGACAAGCAGGTCACGTACGCTGCTGAGTAAGCACGGGAGGGGGTAACCCCGACTGCGCACTTAGGTGTGTAACTGCGGAGGGGCCCTTCATCCTCAGGGATGAAGGGCCCCTCTGTTTTTCGGCAGACCTCGCCCCTTGCCATCGCGAGCGTTAGGCGGGAGAATCAACCAACCCCTCGTGGCGCCAGCCCGGGCAGAGATCAAGGAGGAGCTTTGGCAGCGACAACCCCGGTACGCCAGGTTCGTACGGAACGCCAGCGCAGCGTATTTGTCTTGCCGCTCGTCATCACCGCGTTTCTTGCCGTGATGCTCGCCTGGATGGGGCTCGGCCAGTTCTTGAACGCGATCACCCTTGGCGCCGTCTACGCCCTGATCGCCCTCGGCTACACGATGGTCTACGGGATCATCGAGCTCATTAACTTTGCGCATGGCGACGTCTTCATGGTTTCGACATTTGTGACGATGTTCGTGAGCAGCACCATCCTGGGGCAGAAAGATGCCATCTACGGGCTACCACAATTGATCTTGTCGCTCATCATCGTCTTCGTCTTGACGGTGGGGATCATGGCAGTCGTCGGTGCCGTCATTGAGCGTGTTGCCTACCGGCCACTGCGCCGCGCACCGAAGCTCGCCCCACTCATCACCGCCATCGGCGTGAGCTTCATCCTGCAGAACATCATCCAGTTCTTTGTTGGTCCGTATACCTACAACGTGCCGCAGATCTTCCCGCGCGACTGGGTGATCATGATTGGCGAGACGCGACTGCTCTTACTGAACGTGTTCGTCGTTGGTGTCGCGATAACGCTAATCGTGGCGCTGCAACTCTTCACCTCCCGGACGAGGATCGGTAAGGCGATGCGCACCACAGCGATGGATCGCGATGCATCGTCGCTCATGGGCGTGAACATCGACCGCACGATCATGATCACCTTCCTGATCGGCTCCGGCCTTGCAGGCGCGGCCGGGATGGTGCACGGCCTCTATTACGGAAATACCAACTTCCAGATCGGCTTCCAGTCGGGGTTGAAGGCGTTCACGGCTGCCGTGATGGGCGGTATCGGTAACACCGCTGGCGCCGCGCTCGGTGGCTTCATTATTGCATTCGTCGAAGTTGGCGCGGTTGTGCTCGGCTTCTCCCGTTGGGGTGGTGCCGTCGTGTTCGCACTCCTCGTGGTCTTCCTCGTCTTCCGTCCAACCGGACTCCTCGGTTCGCACACGGGTGACCGTGCATGAAGCGCCCATCCCTGCCGAAGCTCCCGCTCCGGATGCGCACCTATTTTGCTGCGCACCAGTCGCAAGGCGTATTGGCGGCAATCGTCACGATCGGCATCGCCCTCCCACTCTTGAGCCGCGTTCCGCCGTTCGGTGACCTGCAGTCGCTGAACGCATGGACAAACGCCTTCACGATCGCCGCGATCTACGCGGTCATGGCGATTGGGCTCAACGTAGTCATTGGTATGGCCGGACTCCTCGATCTTGGCTATGCCGCCTTCTTCGCGCTCGGCGGTTACACGTATGCAATCCTCGCCTCGTCATTCCTGGGGATCCACCTGCCGTTCTGGCCGGTGCTCATCTTCGGCATCATCATCGGCGCGATCTTTGGTGTGCTGCTCGGC
>CAIPEX010000067.1 GCA_903864185.1 uncultured Chloroflexota bacterium
CTCCCCAAGAGCCTCATGCAGCTCATCGGCGCCCGGCAGCGCGCACGTCGGCAGGTCTCGTAAGCCCCGAACCCGATCACCGCCGCGGCAAAGAGCGGACTCTTTTTGCTGCTAGCCTTGCCTACTGATGGCAACGATTGCAGTGATCGGGACTGGCTACGTTGGGCTCACCGCTGGCGCGTGTCTGGCCAGCATGGGGCACGCAGTCACCTGCGTCGACATTGACGAGGCGAAGATCAACCAGCTGCGTCAGGGGGGCTCCCCGATCGTCGAGCAGGGCCTTGAGGAGCTCCTCCGCGAGGGGCTTGCCACAGGAAGGCTTGCGTTTACGGCCGACCTCGCAGCGGCAGTTGCAGATTCCGCATTCGTCTTTCTCTGCCTCCCCACGCCGAGCCGTGCGGACGGTTCAGCAGATGTCTCCTACGTCATTGAGGCGGCTCGCGAGGTGGGTGGCATGCTCCCGTCGGGTGCGATCGTGGTCAACAAGTCCACCCTTCCGATCGGGTCGACCCTCCGTGTTGCAGCGGCGTTGCAGCGCAGCGACGTGCACGTGGTCTCTAACCCTGAGTTTCTCCGTGAGGGGACGGCGGTCGAAGATTTCTTCCACCCCGATCGCATCGTGATCGGGTGTATCGATCGAGAGGCGGGTCAAAAAGTTGCCGCACTCTACGGCGAGATCACCGCGCGGGTCATCATCACCGACCCAGCCTCAGCCGAGATGATCAAATACGCCTCCAATACGTTCTTGGCCACGAAGATCTCGTTTATCAATGCCGTTGCCGCGATCTGTGAGCAGGTCGGTGCCGACGTGCAGGATGTCGCCGCAGGCATGGGCGCAGACCCGCGCATTGGTGCGCAGTTCCTCGCCGCAGGGCCCGGATGGGGCGGGAGCTGCTTCCCGAAAGATGCGCAGGCGTTTGTGACGATCGCAGCGGATGCCGGCAACGACTTCCACCTCCTGAAGAGTGCGATCCAGACGAATGAGGAGCAGATCGATCGAGTCATCGCAAAGGTTGCGGCTGCGGTTGGCGGGAGGCTGGCCGGCGCAACCATCGCGGTCTGGGGGCTGACCTTCAAGGCTGGAACCGACGACCTCCGCGATTCCCCCGCGCTCAAGGTGTGCGCCCGCCTCCACGAGGCAGGGGTCGCACGAATCCAGGTGTTCGACCCGACAGTGACGGTGGCACGCGCGGGTATCCCGCCCTACCTCCACATAGCGTCTGGGGCGCTCGAGGCATCACGCGCCGCAGACGTGCTGGTGGTGCTCACCGAGTGGAGTGAGTTCCGAGAGGTTGAGCCGGGCACCGTCCACGCGCAGATGCGGCAGGCGAGCGTGGTCGACACCCGCAACCACCTCGACCGAGAACTCTGGCGTCGGAGCGGTGCGATCTATCAGGGTGCTGGGCGATGAGCAGGCGCATCCTCCTTGCAGGCGGCGCGGGCTTTATCGGCTCGCACCTGACCGACGCGCTGCTCAAGCGTGGCGACGAGGTGGTGATCATGGACAACCTGGCGACTGGGCAGCGAAAGAACCTCGTCCAGGCGCTCACAAACCCACGCTGTTCGATTGTCGAGCACGACATCACCCAGCCACTGCCGACGAGCGGCCTCATGGGGGAGCGGTTCGACATGGTCTTCGACTTCGCCAGCCCCGCCTCGCCGAGCGACTTCTTGACCATGCCGCGCGAGATCCTCGCCGTCGGGAGTGCCGGCACGAGCAACCTGATCGACCGCGCGCTGGCAGATTCGGCGCTCTTCTTCCTTGCCTCAACGAGCGAGGTCTACGGCGACCCGCTCGTCCACCCGCAGCCAGAGACCTACTGGGGGAACGTCTCGTCGATCGGCCCGCGAAGCTGCTACGACGAGGCGAAGCGCTTCAGTGAGGCACTCACGATGGCGAACCAGCGCACGCGCGGACTGAACTCACGCATCGTGCGCATCTTCAATACGTACGGCGAGCGCATGCGTCCAGACGATGGGCGCGTCGTCAGCACGTTCATTCGTCAGGCGCTCGCCGGTGAAGCGCTCACCCTGTATGGCGACGGTGCCCAGAGCCGATCCTTCTGCTACATCAGCGATCTTGTGCGCGGACTCCTCGCCATCACCGAGCAAGACGACCAGCTCCCGATCAATCTTGGCAACCCGGCTGAATGCACGATGCGGGAAC
>CAIPEX010000068.1 GCA_903864185.1 uncultured Chloroflexota bacterium
GCGAGGGGGGCCTCTTGGATCCAGCCGCGCTCGCGCACGAGTTTGCCGAGATGGTGAGCATGCGCGATCGAGCCGCAGCAGCAGGGACGTTTGCGCGCGTGGTCGCCGCTGCTGATGGGCGCATCTTCATCGACGGACATGCCGAGCGCGAGCGCCTCGGCCGGGCCGCTGGCGATCGAGCCGATGAGCTCGCCCTTGCAGCGGAAGACGCCGCGGGCGACCCGGTCCTCTATGCCGACCGTCTCGCCGCCCTCGACGCTGGTGCGGCCGACCCCGAACCGGCCTTCCGGAGCACCCTCCTGGCGGCATATGTGGAAGAGCGCGGCGGTAACCTCGTGCCGCGGCTCAATGCCGTCGAGCGCCTGCGCCTTCACGGCGCGCACGTCGCACTCCTCCTCGAGACGGGCGCACGCATGGGGTTGCATGCGGCACTCGCACCACGACTCGCATCGCGAGAGCACGCAGGGCGCAGCCTCGCCTCGCGCGTAGCACGTGACCCACTCGACACAAATCTTCCGTTGCGCGCACGTTCAGATCGCGCCGCATATGACGCCATTGATCTGGTCTTGTACTCGCGCGGCCGATCGGTGCTCTTCTGCGAGGTGGCCCTCGGCCCGCTCCCACTTGCCGAGCTCCTCCTGCAGCGTCATGCAGCGATCCCCAACGATCGAGAGGTGGCGCGCATCCTTGTTGTGGGACGTGCGCTGATCCCACTCGTGCAACAGCGTCTCGCGCGCGACGAGCGCCTCGACCGCGCGTGGGCTGAGCAGAACTGGCATGTTCTCGCCATCGATCAACTGGAGTCGCTCGGCCGCGAGGCAGCACCGCGGCTGACGAGCCTCGAGTCGCGCCTCGGCTTTGAACCCGCCGCAGGCGCCGCCGCCCAACTCGATCTCGGCACGTTCGGCTGGGAGAGCGAACCGAACGACGCGACGCGAGGGTAATCGGGCTCGCTTCACCCGTATACTGGGCGCAAGGCGCCGCACAGGTGGCGCAAAGCCCCGGTCCCCCGGGAAGGAGTGCACGTGTCAAAGCCCCTTTCGACGAACGATCAGGCGGTCAAGGATCTTGCCGACAAGCTCTGGAAAGAGATGCTTGCTAGCTCACCAATCTGGGGAACCTTCCTTGGCATCGAGGTCGACGATGGAGCACTCGACGACAACTCCGATGCTGCTCGCCTCCGCGATCGCGCGATGTGGGAGCGGTACTCGAAGGCGGCCGATGCGATCGGCGATGGAGACCTCGATATTGAGTGGAAGATCACCCGCGACCTGATCAAGGTTGGGGGTCAGATTGCGATCGAGAAGGACGACTACCGCATGGACCTCCTCTCGGCGGTCGACCACATGGATGGCGTGCAGACCCTCTTGCCACAGATCGCCACCTTCCAAGACGCAACGACACCCGAGAAGTTCGCGAAACTCGTTCGGCGCTTGAAGGCCTTCCCTACGTTCATGGAGGGCTACCTGGTCCGCGTCGCCGAGGCAGAGAAGCGTGGCCTCGTCGCCTCGAAGATCTCGACCGAGCGTCTCATCGCTCAGCTTGAAGGCTTGATGAAGATGCCGGCAGCACAGTCGCCGATCGTCACCGCCGCAAATGTTGCGGGCGATGCAGAGCGTGCCGAACTCACCAAGGTGGTTGCCGAGTACGTCGACCCACAGATCAAGCGCTACTACGAGGCGGTGAGCGGCAGCTATCGCGGCAAGGCCCGCGAGGTGCCAGGCCTCTGCTCGGCACCAAACGGTGCGGAACTCTACCGCGTTGCGATCCACGGATGGACCGGCCTTGAGCTTGATCCAAAAGAGTTGCACGAGATCGGCCTGCAAGAGTGGAGCGAGATCCAGGCAGAGATGAAGGTGATCTCCACGAAGCTCGGGCATGGCGGATCAATCGACAAGCTCCGCGACGCCGCAGAGAGCGACCCGGCGAACGTTGCCGCTTCGAAGGATGCGCTCATCGTGCGCATCAAAGAGGATATCGAGCGTGGCTATGCGGCAGCAGGGAAGGTCTTCGGGCGCTTCCCGAAGGCGGGCTGTGA
>CAIPEX010000069.1 GCA_903864185.1 uncultured Chloroflexota bacterium
ATCAGTGACATCGCGCTGCCATTCGAGTAGTTGGCGCAGCCAGGCGAGCTTTGCGTCGTATGCCGCGTCGGGGCGAACGCCGTCCTTGTAGCGCCAGTGTGCTGCAATGCCGACCTCTGCAACCTGGTGCATCGAGCGCGTACGGATCTGAACCTCGAGCGGCCGGCCGTCCAAGGCGACTACCGCTGTATGCAGGCTCTGGTAAAGATTGTTCTTTGGTATCGCAATGTAGTCATCAAACTGGTTATGGATCGGCCGCCACACGGAGTGCACGGTGCCAAGCGCTGCGTAGCAGTCGCGAAGATCGTCCACGATGACTCGTATCGCATAGACGTCGTAAATCTCCGAAAAGTCGGTCCCCTTGCGCGACATCTTCTTGTGAATGGAGTAGAGATGCTTCGCACGACCAGAGAACTCTGCATGAATCCCTGCTCGCTCAAGCTCGGGACGCAAGACGGCGATGGCACGCTCAATGTAGTTGGAACGGGCGTCACGCCGAAGGTCGACGAGCGCCGCGAGCTCGTGATATCGCTCTGGCTCGAGCGTCTTAAAGGAGAGATCCTCAAGCTCCCACTTGATCTGCCAGATTCCAAGGCGTTCGGCGAGTGGGGCGTAGATCTCAAGGGTTTGGCGTGCAATCCGGGTCTGCTTCTCCGATGGCAGCGCGGCGATCGTGCGCATGTTGTGGAGGCGGTCGCCGAGCTTAATGAGCACGACGCGGATATCCTGTGCCATCGCCAAGAACATCTTGCGCATGCTCTCGGCATGCTGCTCCTCGGCTGAGAGGGAGGAGAACTTGCTGAGTTTCGTTACGCCGTCAACAAGATTGGCGACCTCATCACCAAATCGCGCTGCAATCTCGCCCGTGGTGATACTCGTATCCTCTGGTACGTCGTGGAGCAGCGCTGCGGCAAGCGTCGATGCATCGAGTCCAAGATCGGCAAGGATCAACGCTGCTTCTGCTGGATGCGTGACATAGGGCTCACCAGAGGCTCGGAGCTGTCCTTCATGCGCGGCAACGGCAAAGTCAAACGCATCCTCGACAAGGCGGAGCTGATCCCCTGCCAACTGATGTTCGGTGGCCTTCGCAATGAGTAGCTCGCGCAGCTGTGCAATCGGGCGCGCGAGGGCACGAACCTTCGCGGTCGGGCTGACAGCAGCACGCTCCGACCGACCGACCGCGGGGACTGGCTGTGGATCAACGCTCATGCTCATCGAGGATACCCGAGTGCAGCCAGTGCCTCGCGCACAACGCCGACCTCATCCCATGCCTCGACCTGCCCGTTGCGCTCAATGGTCTGCTCATGCCCCTTCCCTGCAAGAAGCACGACGTCACCAGGGCGGGCTTCGTGCAGTGCTGAGTGAATCGCGGCACGGCGCTCGTGGATGATCTGGGTTCGGCCGGCGGCGTTCGCCACGCCAAGCACAGCGCTGATCCCTGCGAGTATCGCTGCGGCAATCGCGTCTGAGCTCTCCGAGCGGGGGTGATCTTCCGTAATCCAGATTCGGTCGGCGGCTGCGAGTGCGGCACCGATCTCTGGCCGGCGACGCGGGTCTCGCTCCCCTGCTGCGCCTGCAACAACGAGGAGTCGCCCACCTGGCGCACAGAGGCTACGGGCCATCTCGACCGCATTGCGCATGGCATGACCGTTGTGCGCAAAGTCAACGATGATGGAGAACGGCTGGCCATCAACGATCCGCTGGCTGCGTCCGGGCGGACCAGGCTCTGCCTCGACCGCTGCGCGTGCGACCTCAAGCGGGAGCCCCCAGGCGGCAACGAGTGTCAGCGCCGCTGCGGCATTTACTAGGTTGTAGCGTCCCGGTAACTGCAATTCGAGCGCATACGGTTCCCCGTTGATCACTGCGCGCCCATCCGGGAGCAGTCCGAAATGTGCAACACGTACACCCGCTGCAGCCGCAGCGGCGGCGAAGAGCGGCTCGGTTACGTCCCCTGTCGGCAGGACGAGGAGCGGCTCGAGTCCGGCGGCGCGACTCGCAGCGCTCCAGCGAATCTGGTCGACGAGGCGCAACTTTGCCGCTCGATATGCCTCAACCGTTCCATGTAAATCGAGATGGTCAACGGTCACATTGGTCACGAGCCCTGCAGCGAACGACATCCCACCGACGCGCGCAAGCTCTAGCCCGTGGCTCGTCGCCTCAATCACGGCGGCTTGGTCGCCTGACGACGCAATCCGTCGAAGGAGGTGCTGCAACTCGGGCGCCTCCGGTGTCGTGTGGCTCCCGTCAACGACTGCCTGTACCCCGCCGACGCGCGTGATCGCCGTGGTGAGTAGCCCGGAGGGGAGGCCAACGGATGTGAGTGCGGTTGCGAGAAGGGTGGACGTCGTTGTCTTTCCATCTGTCCCAGTTACACCAATGGTGAGCAGCTCCTCTGCGGGATCCCCCTCCCACCAGGCGGCAATCTCTGCGAGCGCGCGGCGCGTGTCGCTGACGAGAATCGTTGGAACAACTGCGTGGAGGTCGCGTTCTGCCACAAGGAGCGCGGCGCCACGCTCAACCGCCTCCGCTGCATACGCCGCCCCGTCGGTGCGGAATCCACGAATCGCGACGAAGATCCCACCTGGCGCAACGTGGCGCGAGTCATGCGTCGGCGCGCTTGTAAGCGCGATGCTGCGCGAGCCGGTAAACCCGGCGCTGCCAATGCGGCCGAGTCGCTCAAGAAGCGCTGTGATAGATCGATCAGGCATCGGCACTCCAGCGCGAACGCGCGCCGCCGAGGCGTACCAGGCGTCGCATTACTG
The DNA here is from genome assembly GCA_903864185.1 of uncultured Chloroflexota bacterium. Taxonomy (GTDB): domain Bacteria; phylum Chloroflexota; class Limnocylindria; order Limnocylindrales; family Limnocylindraceae; genus Limnocylindrus. The sequence goes on from CAIPEX010000069.1 coordinate 2,763, forward strand.
GCACTGCCTTGAAGAGCGCTACCGCGAGTGGGGTCGAGGCAGGTGGCTGGATCGCAAAGAGAGCAACGAGGTAGACAGCGACTGCCGCCGACCCGCCTGCAACGAGGCGAACAAGATCTGTGACGGGGCTCACACCAAGGTTGTCGAGCTGGGCAATGAGGAGGTACGCAGCGCTGGCAGCCGGGAGCGCCAAGAGCAGCGGGGCGAGTTGTTGACCGAAGAGATCCCACCAACGGAGTTGCGGCACACGTCGCCGGATCTGCCACGAGAGGAGCGCGGCCTGCGCCCAAGCGCTTGCACTGAGCGCGACTGCAAGCGCTGCAAGTCCGTACGTCGGTAGGAGCAGTGCTGCAATCGCCACGCCCATCACGTCGTAGGCGAAATCGGAAAGCGTGGGGCGCACCGTGTCACCAAGGCTATAGAAGATGCGCATCAAGAGTGCCGTCACGCCGTGGCCGCAAAGGCCGAGGAGCAAGATTGAGAGAAGAGCCGCCATCTGGCCCACTGCCTCGGCACTTGACCCAATTCCCGTTGCAAGACCGACAAGATGCGGCGCGAGCACAATGCCGACCCAGATCATCGGTGCATAGAGTGTTGCGACCACACCGATCGATTCGCGCGTGATTCCAGCGAGTGCGGAAAGATTCGCCTGGGCGGCCATGCGACTTGCGCGCGGCAAGATTGCAGTTGCCATCGCGCTCGACACCAGCGCGAGCGGAACCTGCAGGAGGGTGAACGCGTACGACCAGACGGTGATGCTCCCTGGGCCAAGTCCAGCGGCGATGCCAATGAAGTAGGCAAAGAGCACCTGCACAGAGAGTGCCGACGCGATGCGCGGGGCGAGTGAACGGAAAAGCTGCGGGATCATTGGATCTCGCAGGTCTGGCGCAGATGGCCGAAACGGGCTGTTCGCTAGGGCACGGAGTGAGAGAGCGAAGACGAGAAGTGCGCCAGTCGCTGTGCCGATCGCAGCGCCAAAGCCGCCGGCGGCAGCGCCACCGATGAGTGCGCCAGCAATCGTGCCCAGGTTATAGATGATCCCATTCGCTGCGGTCGCGATGAACCGATCGGCCGCTGCTGCGGCGGCTGCGCCAATCGATGAGAGCGCGAGCAGTGATGTTGAGAAGAGGAGGATCCGGCTCAGATCGCGCGCCTCTGCCCTCGAGGCGATGCTCATGCCAGCAAACACCACCTCACTGAACAGATCGGAAGCGGCAAACGCGAGGAGAAAGAGGAGAAGCAGCACGCTGCCAATAAGGAGAAAGAACGACGCAAGGAGTGCGCGGGCACGCTGCACCTCCCCGCGCGCGTGGAGGCCAGCGAGTGCCGGGACGAGCACGGTACTGAAGGAGCCGGCCGCAACGAGGCCGAAGACGATGTCGGGGAGACGGAATGCAGCGAGCAGCGGGTCGAGCTGGCCGGTTGCGCCGAAGATCGCGATGAGCACGGTGATGCGCACCCAGCCAAGCAGCCGCGACGCAAGCGCTGCCGACGAGAGCAGCACGCCGTTGCGACCAAGGCTTTTCACTGCTGGCTTCTTCATCGTGACCCCGTGGCGCGTCGCGCCCGCGGATGGGCGGCTGAGTAGAGCCCGCGCAGTCGGGCCGTTGAGACGTGGGTGTACACCTGTGTTGTTCCGAGGCTCTCGTGGCCGAGAAGTTCTTGCACAACACGAAGGTCTGCTCCACCGTCCAGCAGGTGCGTCGCGAAAGAGTGCCGCAGGGTGTGTGGGTGGAACGCCGCTGGAAGCCCTGCTGCGCTAGCGATTGCATCAAGTCGAGCGCGTGCACCGCGCTCGCCGAGCGCGCCGCCATTGCGGTTCAAGAACAGCGCTCGGGTCGCTTCGCCCTTTTGCAGGCGTACCAGCTCGGGACGCGCATCGTTGATATAGCGCTCTAATGCCGCCTTGCAGGGTGTGCCGTACAGCACGACACGCTCTTTATCGCCCTTCCCCGTCACCTTCACCTCGCAGCGCGCGAGGTCAAGGTCCGCAGTCTCGATGGCGACCAGCTCGGCAATGCGCAATCCGGCCCCGTACAACAGCTCAATGAGTGCCGTGTCGCGCAACGCAAATACGCTTGACGAGCCAGCTGCTGCCGTGGCGATGAGGCGCTCGACTTGTACCGTCGTGAGGACATCAGGGAGGCGGCGCTCTCGCTGCGGCCGTGCCAGTGCGCGGAGAGGATCGCGTTCAATGGTCCCCTCTCGAATCCAGAAGCGATAAAACGTGCCAAGGGCTGCGAGGCGCTGTTGAACAGTCGAGCGCTCTGTGTCGGCGCCGATCGTAGTGATGTAGCCGCGGAGTTCGCTGCGTGCTGGGGCCTGCCAATTAACGCTCGACTCATCACACCAGCTGAGGAATCGGCGAACCACCGTCTCATACGAGCGCAGCGTCGCTGGTGAGAGCGACCGTGCGCGGAGTGAATCAAGGAAGGGGCTCATGCGCGGATCGGTATCAGGGCGCAACCGCCCTGCTGCTGGAGCCGGCTTGCGGCCCCGTCCCATCAGGTCGCCACGCGGGGGGCACGCTTCACGCGTGCCTTTGAAGCTTTGGCGCTCTTTGTCGCTGGCGAGCCGGCGGCCTTTGTCCCTGCTCGACGACGCTTTGGTGCAAATGCAAGTGGATCTGGCTCGCCACCAGGCAGTACCAGTGCAAGCAGCTCACCTTCAGGGAGTGCCACGCGTGCACCGCATCGCGTGCAGATCCCGCCCTCATCGTCGAGTCCGATCACTGCACCGCATCCCTCGTGAACTGCACCAGTCGGTCGTGGCCGGATCGTCTTGCACTCTGGGTAGCGGTTGCATGAATAGAAGTACGTCCCGCGCTTATTGTTCTTCTTCGGGATCAGCATGCCGCCATGCTCAACGCCACAGATTGGACAGAGGGCGTCGAATGTCAGCTTGAATTCTGCCGGTACCTCTGGCCGCGGGATGTGCTTGCACTCTGGGTAGCGGTTGCAGCCGAGGAACCAGCCGAAACGGCTGCGGCGCTGCACCATCTTGCCGCCATGTTCTGGCCCGCAGATCGGGCAAGGAAGGTCCGCGCCTTCAAGGGTTGGCGTATCGCCTGATGGGGAGTCATCACCAATCACCTTCGAAAGTGACTTTCGTTCGGTGTGCTCTGGATACTTTGAACACGCGAGATACCAGCCGAAGCGCCCAAGCTGCTCGAGCATGTCGTGCCCTTGGCTGCACTTCTCCTCGCTGGGTCGAGTGCGGAACTCCCCCGCGCCGATGCTCTCCTTTTTCTCTAGGACGAGTGGCTCAAATGTCGCCCAAAACTTTGCGAGCACTTCGCGCCAATCTGCTCGCCCCTCGGCGACCGCATCCAGCTCCTCTTCCATCCCTGCGGTAAATCCAAGGTCAACGAACGCGGTGAAGTGCGTCGTGAGGAGATCGCACACCGTTTCACCGAGTCGAGTGGCGCGGAGGCGGTTGTCCTTGTCGCGGTCCACATATTCGCGCTCTTGGATGCGCTCAATAATTGCGGCGTAGGTTGATGGGCGCCCGATGCCGTGCTTCTCAAGCTCCTTCACAAGTGTCGGCTCCGTGAATCGCGGCTCGGGCTTTGTCTCATGCGGCACACCTTCAGCGGTTGCAACCTCGCCAGCAGCCCCCTCAAGGAGTTCAGGGAGGCGCGCCTCAGCCTCTTCTTCTTCGTCATCGCGCCCTTCGAGATAGACCGCCGTGAACCCTGGCTCAAGTGTCCGCGTTGCGACGGTTTTAAGTCGATCGTCACCAGCACCCCAGATCAAGGTCGTTGACGCAGAGACCTTATCGGGCATCTGCGAGGCCAGTGTCCGGCGCCAGATCAACGTGTAGATCTTGAGCTCTCGGTCGTCGACATACGGAGCGACCTGCTCCGGCGTAAGCGCGAGATTCGTTGGCCGAATTGCTTCGTGTGCCTCTTGTGCATTCTTCGACTTAGATGCGTACTGGCGCCCACCCTCGACAACCATCTCTGCGCCGAAGCGGTCGCGGATCACAACAGCTGCATCAGAAATTGCCTGCTGGCTCAGCGTTGGTGAATCGGTACGCATATACGTAATCAGACCAGTGCGTTCGCCTCCAATCTCAACGCCTTCGTACAGCTTCTGCGCAAGTTGCATCGTGACCCGCGAGCGGAACCCGTGCTTGCGGCCAGCCTCTTGCTGGAGCGTTGAGGTAATGAAGGGCGGGACTGGACGCTGCTTGCGTGTGCTCTCCGTTCGTTCAACGACGGTTGCAGCTGCTCCCTGAAGTCGGGCGACGGCAGCTGCTGCTGCCTCTGGCTCAATCTCGAGCGTCTCGCCTTTTGCTCCGATGAGCGTGGCGGAGATGACAAGGTCAGGGTCAACGGCGGGACGGACGCCAAGCTCAACCGTGAAGTAGTGCCGTGGAATGAAGGCGCGGATCGCGCGCTCGCGTTCGACGACGAGACGCAGCGCAACCGATTGGACGCGCCCCGCAGAGAGCTTTGGCTTGATGAGGCGTGACAGGAGGGGCGAGAGCCGATAGCCAACAAGGCGGTCAAGGATTCGACGCGCCTGCTGCGCATTGACAAGGTCCTGGTTGATCGCGCGAGGGTGACTGAAGGCGTCAAGGATTGCCCCCTTCGTGATTTCAGAGAAGGTCACGCGCCGGCGGTCGCCCTCGGGAATCTCGAGCGCCTCGGCAACATGCCAGGCGATCGCCTCCCCCTCGCGGTCAAGGTCGGTGGCCAACCAGATCGCACTCGCCTTCTTTGCGGCTTTCTTAATGTCGTCGAGGCGGCGGACCTTCTCCTCGATCACCTCGTAGGTGGGGGTGAAGCCATGCTCAATGTCGATTGAGAGGCTCCCCTTCTTCGTCTTCGCAGGAAGATCGCGGACATGTCCATAGGAGGCGAGGACCGTGTAGTCGGCCCCTAGATACCGCTCAATGGTCGTTGCCTTTGCTGGCGACTCGACAATGACGAGGTTCTTCCCTGCCTTACTCATGGGCGAGAGCGTAGCACCGCCCTCTCAGTTGCCCGCCAGCGCCCCCCGCCCTGCTCTACGAGCCCGTGCTGGGCAAGGAGGGTAAGCGCCGCCGGAAGGGCACTCTGGCTTACCGTGGCAAGGTCGGCGAGACCGTCTTCCGATAGTCCATCTGCCCCTGATGCGAGCAGGCGCTTCAGGATGCGGCCGCGCACACCATCGGGTGCGAGCTCTTGGCTCCACTGCGACACGGTCTCCCCCACGATTCTCGCCCTGCTGTCTTCTTGTAAAGACACTGCACAGACAGCGAGCCACGCCTGAAAATCAGCAATTCCCCCCACAAGGACAGGGACTGGGCGCTGGTCTAGACGCAATGACAGTGCAGGGGGGCCGGACACCCAGGAGAGCCCGCCAGCAGCACTCTCCAGACCAAACGGCGCACTCGCGAAGGCCAGCGGTAGATCCATCTCGGCGGCTGCGGTGGCAGTGAGGAGCGCCCCACTCCCCTCCGGCGCCTCCACGATGAGCACCCCATCGCAGAGGGCGGCGAGCAGCGTGTTGCGTGCAACAAAGCTCCACGCGGCCGCAGGTGTCCCCACTGGGCGGTCGGAGAGCAGGAGCCCGCGTTTCAAGAGCTCGGGAACGAACGGCCTCGCCCCATGCCGCAGCCCGATCGGGGCAGGGCTTGGAAGCACCCCAATTGTTACGCCGCCCGCCATGAGCGCGGCGCGATGAGCCGCCTCGTCGATTCCGCGTGCCATGCCACTCACGACGCACCAGCCTGCCTCTGCGCAGGCCGTGGCCAGGAGGCGTGCCGTTGCGAGACCGTGGGCGCTCGGGTGCCGTGTCCCCACGATGCCAATGGCAGGAAGTGCCAGCGCACCGCCCTGCCCCTCAGTCCAGAGCGGTCTACGGCGATCCGCATCTGGCGCGTATCCGAGGCGCGCTGCACGCCGGGAGGGGATCCGCGCATCACCAGGATTGATGATCTCAGGCATCAGCGCCGGCCAACAAAGAAGAGTGCCTCGGCAATGTCGCTCTCACCGACTGTGTCGCGGCCATCGAGGGTGGCGCATGCCACCGCAAGGTCGCGTACGTGAACGGTGGCGCGTCCAGAGAGGACGGGCAAGGCATCCCTTTGCACCGCAGCGCGAAAGCGCCGCTCACGGTCGATGGGCCCTGAGCACGCGGCGCGCGCGAGCATGACACGTTCACGGGCAAGCGCGGTTGTTATCTCGCCACTCGGCATCAAACTCAACGCCCGTGACGGTGCAGCGAGTCGAACCTTGATGCCGAATCTCGACCGAATCGGTGCCGAAAGTGCAAGGCTCCCGTGGCGTCGACCGACACTTGTGCAGCGGCATGCTCCCTCGGGCGAGACCAGCTCACCGCATGCGCATGGGTTCCCTGTTGCAATAACCAGTGCATCAGCAGGAAAAGCAATGGAACGTCCTGCTCGGCTCAGTTGAACGGCACGTGTCTCAAGTGGCTCTCGTAGTGCCTCAATCGTATCGCGACGAAATTCACCAATCTCATCAAGCACAAGGAGGCCCCGATGTGCCCATGTCAGCTCTCCCGGCGTGAGCCGAGTGCCACCGCCAATCAGTCCCGCCACGGTTAGATCGTGATGTGGTGCCCTCAGTGGTGGCCGCATCGTGTGGTGCGCTAACCTTCCAGCTGCAGAGGCGATAGCGGCGACCTCCAACTTCTCAGCATCAGCAAGATCGGGCAGGATGCCGTGCAACGCACGAGCAGCCATCGACTTGCCAACGCCTGGCGCCCCCTCGAGAAGGATTGGCACCCTCGCCGTTGCCGCAAGCATCAGCCCGCGAATCATCAGTGGTTGACCGCGAATCTCAGAGAGCTCTTGCACACCTGGATCCGTCGTGTCGTGAAACACGTGCTCTTCGTGCACCTGATGTGCGGGGAGAGATCTATCGGAGCGAGCTCGTCCCTCGATAACCGCTGCTGCATCGGCGAGCGACGCGATGGCGATGCAGCGTGCAGACGTGTGTGAGATTGCGCTGCTGTTGAGTTCGCGCGCATGCGGTATGAGCAGTAGCTCGCACACATCTGGCAGCGTAAGGGCAAGTGGGAGAGAGCCCGGAACATCGCGGACGCGCCCATCAAGTGCGAGTTCACCGATCGCGCCAACTACCGTGTTCTGCAGGTGCAGTTGGCCGCTGGCAGCAAGAATGCCGAGCGCGATAGGGAGATCAAAGGATCCGCCGCTCTTACGCAGATCTGCCGGTGCGAGGTTCACGGTGATGCGCCGCGCCGGCCAGGTGAAGCCGGACGACCGAATCGCAGCACGGATGCGTTCGCGCGCCTCCCCGACCGCCGCGTCAGGAAGCCCCACGATTCGTACCGCGGGTATTCCGGGAGCAACGTCCACCTCAACGTCAACCGGAACGCCTTGGACGCCCGCAAGTGCGCTAGAGAGAATCTTTACTGTCACGCCATAAGCATGACCAACTCAACGTACGGATCACGTTGAAGCTAGCGGGCAATCTCCGCGATCGTTGTGATGAGGCGTGCACTCCACCCCTCCAGCTCCGATGACCTGCGCACCGCCTCTGACACTGGAACGAGTGCCCCAGCGAGCTTATGCTGCTCGCGAATCTCAATCGACGGGGAGGTCAGCCTTGCGAGAAAGACCACGCCGAGGTGAACCATCCCGACCGGGTCGCTCTCGTCGTTCAGCAGTCCGAGTGGCAAAAAATCTGGAAGGCTCGGCGTCGCGACCTCTTCTCCCCACTCCCGTTCCAATGCGGCAAGAATGCCACCGTCGCTTGGGCTGATATGTCCGCCAACACCAAACGATGCGCGCCCGTGCAGTCGCGTATCGCTCGTGCCGGCAAGGCGGTCCATCCAGAAGAGAAACGGCTCGGCAGTCGCGGGGTCGCGGTAGAGCGCAATCGCATATGGAATTGGCTGTTTCCACTCGGTATCCTGCTCCAGTTCACGCCGGGGGCGCACAACCGCGGCCGCATCGAGGCGTGCGATCTCGCGGTGTGCCTCCTCTAGGCTCGGAAACGGACGAAAGCCCGCCCATGGGCCCTCGGGTAGGGCAAGGAGGCGCGGAATCCCAAGGATCTGCTCTTCTACGCCGGGAACGAGGGGGTCAGCGCTCACCCGAGCTCCTCAAGGGTGGTGCGAGCAAGATTCAAGCGCGACTGAATATCGCGGCTCCCCGCCGCTGGATCGTTCTCCGCTGCAATGAGGCGCGCATCCCAGCGCTCGAGCTCGAGGCGCAGCGCTGTCAACTTTCTTCGTACCTCGCGTGCATTCGTCGCCAAGATATCTGCGCCTACCTGGTCAGATCCGCGCGCAAGTTTTGTCACTGCATCCCAGGCGCCACTCGCCAGAAGATGCGAGACGCCCCACCCATCTGCATCATCAGAGCCGAGGCCCGTTGCAATTGCCTCAACAAGTGCCACCGAGAGGAGCAGTGGGAGATGACTCACGGCTGCGACGGCAGCATCGTAAAGCTCCGCCTCCATCATGATCGGCCGTGCGCCACAGCTCGTTGCAAGGCGCTCGACAAGTGCTGCGCCGCCCCCGGCGTGTGGGCCTGGGACAATCACCCAGGGACTCCCGACAAAGAGGCCCGCGTCTGGCTCTGATGCAGCGATCTCGCTCACTGCCGTCATGGGGTGGCTGCCACAGAATCGCAGGCCACGCTTTGAAGCCTCTGCGATGATCCAGCGCTTTGTTGACGCGATATCCGTGATCACCGCGCTTTCGAGGAGGCGGCCGGATCGTCGACAAATCACCAGCTCGTCTAAGACTGCAGGAATCGCCATAGCTGGCATGCACACGACGACAAGGCTTGCACCATCCACCGCTTCCGCAATCGTACGAGCAACCTGGTCTACAGACGCAGCATCGCCATCCGACTTCGCGGTTACGTCGCTCGGCAGCCAGGCGACGAGCGTGAGCGGGGTGTCGTCAAAAGCGCCAGCGCGTGTCGGATCTTCTTTCAGTGCCCGCGCGATCGAGCCACCGATCAGCCCGAGGCCGAGCAGGGCGATGCGCATCGCTAGTCCAGGGCGGCGATAGCGTCGAGTGCGCGAATCACGGTGCGGATCCCGCCCTCGAAATTGCCGAGGTCCATCGACTCGTTCGGTGCGTGCGCATTGTCGTCGGGTGGCGTAAATCCAAGAAGTACGACGGGGAGTTTGAGTTCACGCTGGAAGAGCGCAGCGATCGGAATCGAGCCACCCTCGCGAATGTAGAGCGGCTCGCGACCAAATGTTGCCGTAAGTGCAGCTGCTGCAGCGTCGAGATAGGGATCGCCGAGGGGGGTCAGGAAGGCGTGGCCGTTGCCAAGATTCGTGACCTCAACCTGGAGACCAGCGGGCGCTGCTGCACGAAGTGCTGCCTCGACTGCCGCGTAGATCTTCTCTGGATCTTGGTCGGTCACCAATCGGCAGGAGATCTTGGCGTGTGCGTGGGCAGGAATGATCGTCTTTGAGCCGTCGCCGGTGAAGCCGCCCCAGATCCCGTTCACGTCGAGCGTTGGGCGGCCGCCGCGCCGCTCAACCGAGCTATACCCCTCCTCGCCGTAGAGCGTGTTCGCTCCAATGCCGGCGAGATATGCAACCTGATCAAATGGGAGCGCCGCAAATGCAGCGCGATCTTTATCGCTCAACGGCGTTACATCGTCATAGAATCCCGGCACGGTAACGCGCCGCTGCGTATCGTGGAGTGAGGCGATCATGTCGGCGAGGGCATTCGCAGGATTAATGACCGATCCTCCGTAGCTTCCCGAATGGAGATCGACATCCGATGCGCGCACGTCAACCTGCAGATAGGTGATGCCACGAAGCCCAACGGTCAGCGCTGGGACATTGCCATCAAAGAATCCTGAATCACTGATGATCACCGCATCTCCAGTACAACGATCAGGATGCGCACGCATCCAGGCCTCGAGGTTAACGGAGCTCGACTCTTCTTCGCCTTCAAAGACGTAGCGAACATTGACTGGCGCTGCCCCGCGCACGGTGAGCATCGCTTCGAGGGCGGCGAGGTGGATGAGGATCTGCCCCTTGTCGTCGGCAGATCCGCGGCCGAGCATGCGCCCATCGCGAACGATCGGCTCAAATGGGCTCGTCTTCCAGAGATCAAGCGGGTCACCAGGCTGAACGTCGTAATGGCCATAAATGACGATCGTTGGCAGCGCTGGGTCTTCGATGCGCTCCGCGACGACGATCGGGTGACCGCCGGTCTCGCTCACCTCAACGCGCTGCGCGCCGATGCGGCGGAGTTCTGAGGCGAGCCACTCTGCTGCTGCTCGGCAGTCGGCAGCGTGCTCTGGCAGCGCCGAGACGCTCGGGATTCGCAAGAAGGCCGCGTACCGCTCCATGCGTGCGGCATGCGCAGCAACGAGCTGCGCCTCTTCCGCCCCGTCGAGGGGCTTCCACGCGAGGGTTGGTGTGTAGGGCATCAGGCAGGCTGCCCTGCGGGGGCTCCTGGCGCGGCCGCTGGCCCTTGTGCCTCCGTCGCAGGCTCCGGCACGGTGATGCCTGCCGCACGGAGGCGTGCGATCAAGGTTGCATAGGCCGCAGGCTTTGGCGGCAGGTCGCTAAAGAGGCCTTCGAAGGCGGCGCCCTCAACCGTCTCCTCGGCGATCAACTTCGCGGCGAGTGCATCAAGACGAGCACGGTGGGCGGTAAGCACCTCAAGGGCGCGCGCAGCACCACGATCAATGATCGCACGCACCTCTTCGTCGATCTGCTTCGCAATCGCATCAGAGTAGTTCTTCTGCTCCGACATCTCGCGACCGAGGAAGATCATCTCGTCCTGTCGACCGAGCGTTACGCGGCCAAGCTTCTCCGACATGCCGAAGCGCGTCACCATCTTGCGCGCTAGGTCTGTCGCCTTCTCAATGTCGTTAGATGCCCCGGTCGTCGTGTCGCCAAACACGAGCTGCTCAGCAACGTTGCCACCGAGCATTGCGGCAATCTTGTCTTCGAACTCACTCTTCGACTGCAGATAGCGATCCTCGGTTGGCAGGTTCATCGTGTAGCCGAGTGCCATGCCGCGGCTAATGATCGTCACCTTGCTCACCGGATCGCACTTCTCAAGGATGCGTCCGACAACAGCGTGCCCGCCCTCGTGATAGGCGATGATCTGCTTCTCTGCTTCGGTGATGAGGCGACTCTTGCGTTGTGGGCCCGCCATCACGCGGTCGAGTGCTTCGGCGAACTCGTCCATCCCAACCGTGCGCTTGCTGCGGCGTGCGGCAAGGATTGCCGCCTCGTTCATGAGATTCGCGAGATCTGCACCAGAGAATCCCGGCGAACGTCGCGCAATCTCTTCAAGGTTCACCGTCTTGTCGAGCGGCTTTCCCTTAACGTGCACCTTGAGGATGGCAAGGCGGCCCTTCAGGTCTGGGCGGTCCAAGATGACCTGGCGGTCAAAGCGACCGGGGCGCATCAATGCTGGATCAAGCACGTCGGGACGGTTTGTTGCAGCGATGATGATGACATTCGTTCCCGTCTCGAAGCCGTCCATCTCAACCAAGATCTGGTTCAGCGTCTGCTCGCGCTCATCATGTGAGCCGCCAAGTCCAGCACCACGCTGTCGACCGACCGCGTCAATTTCGTCAATGAAGACGATGCACGGTGAGTTGCGCTTCGCCTGTTCAAAGAGGTCGCGCACGCGTGACGCACCGACACCGACGAACATCTCAACGAACTCCGAGCCAGAGATGCTGAAGAACGGAACGCCAGCCTCGCCAGCAACGGCGCGCGCGAGCAGGGTCTTCCCTGTGCCTGGTGAACCGATGAGGAGCACCCCTTTCGGGATCTTCGCTCCGAGCGCCTCGAAGCGCTCTGGGAACTTGAGGAACTCAACAACTTCGGCGAGCTCGACCTTGGCCTCTTCGACGCCGGCGACATCGGCAAAGGTGACGGGGGTCTTATTCGCGATGAACATCTTCGCCTTGCTCTTGCCGAAGCTCATCGCCTGGTTGTTCTGCCCTTGCGCACTGCGCATCATGAAGACAAAGAGCCCACCGATCAGGAGGACCGGGAGGAGTGCACTGATCAGGAGGCTCATGAGCTCGCCGGAGCCATCAGAAGGCTTCGCGCCGAAGGTGATGCTCGCGGGATCGCGGCCACCCGATTCCGCTGCAGCGACGAGGTCGCCGTAGACATCGGTGAGTTGGGTTGGAACTTCAACGGTGTAGGTATCAGGCGGCGTTGACGTTGTGGTGACGGTCAGCGTTTGAACCTGCTGAACGACGCTCGTCACGCTGCCGGCCTTCACCTCAGCGAGGAAGGCCGAATACTCCTTCGTTGGTGCTGGGGTTGGCGTGAGCAGAACACTCCCGAGGAGGACGACCGTGCCGAGAAGGAGGAGCAACATGACTGCGCCGCTGCGGAAGGCCTTTGGGATCATCTTCATCCTCCAATCTCTCTGCTGGCTGGTAGCGAGGGCAGGAATCGAACCTGCGACCAAGGGCTTATGAATCCCCTGCTCTACCGCTGAGCTACCCCGCCCTATCCCGTACCTGTGCAGGATACCGAACATGGGGGTGCGCCGCACCCGCCCTGCTACCAGGCGTGCTCGGCTAGCCTTGGCGCATGGTTCGACTCCTCCTCCTCTGCCACGGCAACATCTGCCGCTCGCCGCTCGCCGCCGCCCTTATCCGGGCCGCGGTAGACGCGGACCCTCTCCTTGCAGGACGGGTGCAGGTGGCCAGTGCTGGCACGTCGGACGAGCATCTGGGCGAGGGGATGCACGCTGAAAGCGCCCGCATCCTCCAGTCGCGCGGGCTTCCTACGGGTCACCGGGCACAACAGCTCACGCCTGGGCTGGCCACTGCGCAGGACCTGATCCTTGCCGCCGATCGGTTCAACATCCGTGCCGCAGAGCAGCAGATTGGCGCTGCGGCGACAAGGGCGAAGGTCAGACTTCTCCGCGACTTCGACCCCGCCGCCATTGGGCACGACCTTGACGACCCGTGGGGGTTCCCCGCTGCCGCCTATGAGCGCGCTGCGCGAGAGATTGATGCCGCGATCCCCGGACTCCTGGCCGACCTCCACGCGAGGATCGGCACGGTGACGGAGGCGCAGGAGCGCTAGTCGAAGGTAGCGACCGCGTCGATCAGGAGATTAGCGAATCGCGGAGCATCGATCCCCACCGCAACATCCGCGTTTGCCAGTCGGCCGCGCTCAACCAGGCGTGGCTCGAGCCAGTCGACGACGGTGCGTCCGCGCTGCAGGTCTCCCAGCTCAGCATCTACCGCTGCATGCACAACTGCGACAAGGTCTGGATCGACAAGATGCGCAACCGCTACAGCATCATGGATTGCACAGAAATTCCAGTTATAGCGATCACGGTGAAAGATCGCGAAGTAGCGAAGAAGCTCCGCAAAGATCTTGCCCGCGCGATTCCCCAATTGCTCCAGTCGGGCGACCTCGGCATCGCCCATGCGCGCAAGGTGTGTCACATCCAGGCCGACCATCGTGCAGGGGATCCCGCTCGAGAAGACGATCTGAATCGCCTCTGGATCAACGTACGCATTGAACTCTGCAGCTGCCGTCACATTCCCCTCACCAATCGCACCGCCCATCCAACTGATATGTGCGATCTTCGAGAGAAGCTCTGGATGCGCGGTAATGAACTGGGCGATGTTGGTGAGCGGTCCGAGCGGCGCAAGGACAACTGGCTCGGGCGAAGCGGCAACAAGCGTTGCAATGAGGTCGACCGCTCCAGCTTCATGGACGCGACCGGCTGGCGCTGGCATCTCTGCGCCTTCAAGCCCGGATTCTCCATGTACGTATGCAGCAGTGAAGAGTGGACGCACGAGCGGACGATCGGCTCCTGCTGCGATTGGCATATCGGGTACGCCGAGCAGTGCGAGCACACGTCGAGCGTTCTCAAACGTTCGGGGGAGTGTGGCGTTGCCGGCAACGGTGGTGACGCCAAGGAGGTTGATCTCCGGACGTGCAACGGCAATGGTGATCGCCATCGCATCGTCGTGTCCAGGATCGCAGTCGATGATGAGTGGGAGCGGCTTCTCGCGCGTCCCCACAGGAGCACGTCGAACTGCCGGCGGGAATGGGGTCGAGAGCGGGAGCGGATTCGGCTTCGGTGCGCTCATGGGAGCTTTGCGTATGTATCGACGAGGAGGTCGGCAAAGCGCTCGCGATCGATGGTAAGCCCAACATCGGCGTTTGGCACTCGCCCATCACGAACGAGTCGATGCTGCCACGCATCGCCAATGGTGCGGCCGCGTGCTGGACCGCTCGTTGCGTCGACCTCAATGTAGTAGCGTGCAACGCCAACGAGATCGGGAATTGCGAGGTGCAGCACGGCGACTAGATCATGGATCGCCATCCGCTCGCCTTGACCCCATCCGGCAGATCGCTCGAATGAGTAGGTCAACAGCTCGGCAGCCACCTTTGCTGACGCGCCAGGAAGCGCCGCGAGGCGCGGCAGGATTGATCGATCAACCCATGCGTGATGCGTCACGTCGAGGCCGATCATCGTGATGGGGATCCCGCTGAGGAAGACGATCTCTGCAGCAATAGGATCCGCAAAGATGTTGAACTCCGCGGATGCCGATGAGTTTCCTTCGCCGACAGAGCCGCCCATGAGGCAGAGGTGCGAGATCTTTGGTGCGAGGTGCGGATAGCTGCGAATCAGCAGCGCAATATTCGTAAGCGGGCCAATAGGAGCAATTGCAACGGGTTGAGGCGAGGCGGCAATCAGCCGCGCCATCAGTGCTACTGCACCTTCTGGATCTGGACGTCGCTGTGCAGGTGGGAGCACCGTCTTGCCGAGTCCACCTTCACCGTGCACTTCGGTTGCGCGCTCGAGTGGTCCAGAGAGTGGGCCCACAGCGCCCTCTGCGACCGGCACATCGCCAGCCCCGTAGAGTTGCAAGAGACGGAGGGCGTTCTCTGTGCAGTGGTGGACGTCGGCGTTTCCGCCAACGCTCGTCACGGCGAGGAGATTCAGTTCGGGTCGTGCGACTGCTGCCGCAATCGCAAGTGCGTCGTCGAGGCCAGGATCACTATCGACGATGAGTGGAAGCGGCCGTGCGACCGTGCCGAGCGGCGCGCTCCGCGCTACGAGCGGTGCGTGCTGAAATGTTGGCCATCCTACTTTCGGATCAACGCTCATGAGATCTCCTCACTCCTCTTCGCAACCTCTTATTGTGCGCCTACCGTATCGCATTATGAGCGCTGCGCCGCTCGCGTTACGAAATCCCACTCCCCGCCGCCCACGCGTCAAACCTCGCCATGAGGCTGGCTCGGAGTGCCTCGTCAATAAAGGCGGCGCGATACCCCTCGCGAGCGATCTCAAAGAGGTCTGTGAGCGGAACGCCGAGGCGGCGGTGAACGCGGAGGTACTCTTCGGAAAGGGTGAGGTCGCTCACGATTAAATCGTCGGTGTTTAAGGTCACACGTACGCCACGCATGCGAAGTGCGACGAGTGGGAAGTTCCCGTATCCCGCAACGATTGCCGCCTGGTTGTTGCTGGTTGGGCAGAGATCGAGTACAACACCTCGCGCAGCAAGCTCGGCACAGAGCTCTGCGTCTTCGACAGCGACTGCGCCATGGGCGATGCGTGCGGGATCGACTGCAAGCGCGCGGCGGACCTGTGCAGCGCCGCCCCACTCCCCTGCATGCAAGGTGATCGCGAGGCCACCCTCACGCGCGACCGCAAAAGCGGCACGGAACGTCAGGGGGTCCGGAAATGCTGCCTCACCCCCGGCAAGGTCGAACGCGACCACGCCAAGGTCGCGCGATGCCACTGCCGCTGCAGCAAGGTTGCGATTCTCTTCGGCGCTATGGGAGCGAAGTGCCGTGACGATCAGGCGTACCGTCACACTGGTGCGTGCTGCTGCGCCTGCAGCACCGCGCGCTACGGCGGCGATAACGTCGCGCTGCGAAAGGCCCTTCGCGGTATGGAGGTGTGGCCCCCAACGCATCTCCATGTAGGCGACGCCCTCAGCGGCCTTGACCGCAACGAGCGACGCGGCGGCCAGCTCAAGCGCCTCTGCGTCCTGGAGGAGGGCGATCGGTAGGTCAAAGGCGCGGAGGAGGTCGGCCTGATCGCGGCAGCGCTCTGGGGCAACGAGCGCGGCACGCATGCCTGCCCAATCCCGTGGCGCATCAACGCCTCGTGTGCGGGCGAGCTCTAACGCTAAATGCGGATCCAGGGATCCGTCGAGGTGGAGGTGGAGTTCGGGCTTCGGCATCTGAACCAGCAGGCGCATGGCGTCGTCTGGACGTCGGTGCAGCACCTCGGTTTCCACTCTGCTCCCCCCTTTCGCGATCCGTGCGTGCAACAACGCCGCCGGCAGAGGATACTCCTCCTATGACGGCATCACTACCGGCAACCACGGATTCGCGGGGATTGAGCGCATGGCTGCGCGACGCAACGCCAGTCGATGCGGTTGGGATTGAGGAGCGCGTTGCCGCACTCAAGACGCGGTCGATCAAGAAGGCGTCAAAGGTGTGGGCCCTCCAGCTCGCCATCAGCATGTGCGACATCACCACCCTCGAAGGAAAAGACACCCCCGGCAAGATCCGCCAGCTCGCGACGAAGGCAATGCGTCCAGCACCCGGTAACGAGAGCGTGCCCTCGGTCGCCGCACTCTGCTGCTACCCGGATCTCGTCGCTGTTGCAAAGGAGACCCTTGCTGGAAGCAGCGTGAAGGTTGCCGCAGTAGCAACGGCCTTCCCGAGCGGACGATCGTGGATCGACCTGAAGATCGCCGAGACGAAGCATGCGGTCGCTGCTGGCGCAGACGAGATCGACATGGTTATCGACCGCGGAGCATTCCTCGCGGGAAATTACGCCAAGGTGTGGGACGAGATCGTCGCCGTAAAAGAGGCGTGTGGTCCAGCCCACTTGAAGGTGATCCTTGAGACAGGTGAACTTGGCACCTACGACGACGTTCGCCGCGCGTCAGCGCTGGCGATCGCCGCTGGTGGCGACTTTATCAA
>CAIPEX010000070.1 GCA_903864185.1 uncultured Chloroflexota bacterium
CGCTGGGGCTTCCGCATCAACAGCAAAGGAGGCGCTTGGCCATTCCAACATCATCACCACCCTGACCTACTACAACCTCTCCCGCGAGGGGTCCGTCAAGAAGGGCGTCGATAAGGTCTTCGGGTCGCTAGCCGAGCCGGACACCGATGAGGAGGAAGGCGAAGAGGGTGGTGGCTCAGGCGGCTCCCACCAAAAGTCCCACCAGATCAGTGAGAACCAGGCCGTCTGGCAGGGGGCGGTCCGGACCCCCGGTACCCAGCTCCCCGCACAAAATGGCGAAGGAGGTGGCGGAAAGGGAGGGATTCGAACCCTCGACGGGATTGCTCCCGAACCGCATTTCCAATGCGGCGCCATAGACCACTAGGCGACCTCTCCGAGAAGATCATTCTGCGATGGTTAGTCGCTGGCGGAAAGGGCGGGATTCGAACCCGCGAGGCTATTAACCTGCCGCTTTTCGAGAGCGGTGCCTTCAACCACTCGGCCACCTTTCCATCGCGGAGGATAGCCGATTAAGGGGTGAGCCGAACCTCAATGCCAGCGCTCGGCTCCATGCCGATGCGATTGCGGATCCAATCGTAGAAGGCGAAGGCGCGTGCGGGGAGCCCGTACTTCTTTATGAGGCGTTGCCACACGCGCGGCATCTGATCGGCAGGGAGGAGCACCGCTGCAGCTGGATGTTCGCTCCCGGTGATCTTTCCGGCGAAGGTGCAGGGGGCAAGCGTCGCTCGGCCACTATTGCGGAGGCGCTTCACCTTGCCCGCCTTCGCGTTGCTGAAGATATAGAGGCGCCCATCGTCTGCTGCCGCCCATACCGGGGTGGTCACTGCACGGCCATCAAGCCGATAGGTGGTGAGGGCGACGAACTCTGCCGTGAGGATTGCAGTGCGGGCGTCAGCCATGAGCATCCATCGCGTCGGCGAGCTCGCGGAGGCGACGGGCGAGGGCGGAGAGGTCTTCGTCGCCATGGCCGCTGGCGATCAGGTCGTCTTCCAGTGTCGCGACGAGCATCGCGGCTGGAACGGCGACGTTTAGCTCGTCGGCAAGGTCGATGGCGATCCCGAGGTCCTTGCGGTGGAGTGCAACGCGGAAGCCGAGCGGATACGTGTCGTTCGCCATGCGCTCCCAACGATTCTCGAGCACCCACGACCTTGCGGCACCACCAGCGAGCGCGGCGGCGAGCGTTGCCGGGTCGAGGCCCGCCTTCTGCCCTACGAGAATCCCTTCGGCCACCGAGAGGTAGGTGCCAGAGATCACGAGTTGATTCACTGCTTTGCCGACCTGGCCAGCGCCGAGTGGGCCGAGATGCGTGATCGTCTTGCCAAACGTGGTGAGATACGGATGCGCGGCAGCAACGGCTGCGTCGCTACCGCCGAGGAAGACCGTGAGGGTTCCCTTCTGGGCCCCCTCACTCCCGCCGCTCACCGGCGCGTCAACCATGAGGATCCCCTTCGCCGCGAGGCGCTCGCCCATCGTGCGCGTTGCGCTCGGGCTAATGGTGCTCGTATCAATCACGATCGCACCAGGGGCGAGCAGGTCGATTGCGCCCGGCGTGCCGTGCGCGCCAAGGATGAGCGCCTCAACATCTGGCGTGTCGGAGACAGAGAGCACGACCGCATCCGCGCCCGTGAGGGCCTCGGCGAGTGTGGCGACGCGTGTTGCGCCTGCAGGTGCGGGGCGCGTGGCGCTGCGATTCCAGGCGCGCACCTCATGCCCTGCCGTAGCAAGGTGTCCTGCAATGGGTGCACCCATCGTGCCAAGACCAAGGACCGCGACGCGACTCATTCCCTAAGGATAGGGCTAATGCGGGAGGGGAGAATGGTGCGCCCGGCGGGACTCGAACCCACGACCTTTAGGTCCGCAACCTAACGCTCTATCCACTGAGCTACGGGCGCATGCCTGTGCAGCGTACAACGGCGTGGCGGAGAGGGAGGGATTCGAACCCTCGACGCAGGAAAACCCCACGTGGCGGTTTAGCAAACCGCTGCACTAGACCTCTATGCGACCTCTCCAGGCGCCGATGGGGAGTATCCCAGAAGCGCCGCTCCGCCGCCATCCCGCGGCGATGCCGCTGACGATGCCTGCGCTGCGGCTATGCCGGATTCGCCTCGAGGATCTCCCAGTTGCGGTCGCGCGCGACACGGCGGAGGGCGGCATCGGGTGCAACGGCGATCGCGCGCTGCGCCAGCGCGAGGAGTGGCACGTCGGCGAG
>CAIPEX010000071.1 GCA_903864185.1 uncultured Chloroflexota bacterium
CGTGTGCCAACTTTCTGGCACAACGTCGACCGTCGCTACCAGCCTCGCCGCACCATCTCGAGGAAGATGCGCCCCGCGCTGCGCGCGTCGGTCTCGGCGCGATGCGGCGTGCCGATCTGTTCGAGGCCAAAGTGTGCGAGTGCCTCGGAGAGTCGTGGCCACTTCTCGCTGTCGGGGACAAGGTTCACCATGGTGCAGAACCGATTCGCCTCGGGCACGTGCACGCCAAGCCAGGAGAGCCCGTGGCGATCGAAGTCCATGTTGTGGGCAATAACCCAGTCGGCATCCTTGAGCCGCTCTTGGAGCTCATGCCGCGCAACGCCACGGTTGACGCCGGTCGCATCGATCGCCTCACTCGTGATCCCCGTCAGGTTCACGATGAAGTCGGAGACCTGCACCTCTGGGTCGACGAGCGTTGACCAGCGATCCACCTCGTCGCCACGCTCATAGATCACAACGGCAACCTCGATCACGCCGGTCGATGGGTCGCGCGACCAGATCCCGGTCGTCTCAAAGTCGAGCGCCACCCAGCGACGCGGCGGCTGTCCGCCGAAAAGGTTGCTCGGCTCACGAAGGTTCATAGAAGCGATTATGCGCGACCGCGGGTACGATCAGCAGATGAACTATCTCCGTCGCCTCCCCTTTGGTCATATTCCAGAACGGCTGGTCCTCGCTGGGGCGGCGGCGATCCTCGGCTGCGATCTGCTCGACCCCACCCTCGACGCCCGCATCTATGCCGCCTCGGAGCATGCGATCGGCTCTGCCGCCTGGCTCTTCCATCTTGGGGTGGGGCTGATCCTCGTTGTGACGATCCTCCTCCTGCTTCGCGTCCGCGGCGTCGCGGGGCGCCGTGGCACGGTGCGCGCGCTCAGCATCGCGGTGATCGGCATCATCGGGCTTGTCGTCTTCCCGACCGACCCAGGCTGGGAGGTGGTGAGCGTCGCGGGCCGCCTCCACCCAACGTTCGCCCTTATCGCGGGAGGCTCACTCCTGTTCGCAGGATCGCGCCTCGCCCACCCGCGACGCCTACTCATCGACATCGGCCTCTTCTACGGGGCCGGGTTCGCCGGATGGTTTATCGGGGGTGGCGCGGGCGCAGCAGAACGTGCGGCGCTCGGCGTGGTGGGTCTGCTCCTCTTCCTCGGCGCGCGACGCACGCGCAGCCAACGCTAGGCGCGAACTAGCTCTGGCGTACCGAGCTGCGGCCACTGCTACGGCGTGCCGCCGTGGCGCGACTGCCGCTGCGTGGAGCCTCGGACAAGCGTGCAGCGATATACGTCTGCTGCGCGTCGAATGAACTCTCGATCAGTTCGGGCAGATCTACCTTGGTGATTGGCGTGACTGCGCTGTGCCCGCGCGAGATGCGCAAGATCGTCTTGCAGATGCGGTCGGTCTCGGCAGGGCTATAGCCGACAGCACGAAAGAGTGGCCCGAGCCAGTTGAGTGATCGGGCGTGGAAGGCGACGAAGATCTTCCGTGCAGCGCGCATGCCGGCTGGCGTCGACTCAACGTAGCGAACGATTGGCCAGAAGCGGAGCTGTTCATGGTGGAAGCGGTAGGTCGACTCAATCGTGCCGCGGAGTCCCTCTTCCCAGTTCTGCGTGTTGAGCGGGATCGAGGTTGCAAGCATGAGGCGCGCCCAGTACTCGCTCGCCCACTGTTCGTAGATCTCGTAGTAGATCGCGTCGCGATCGGTGAAGAACTGATACGCGGTTCCGGCGGCGATCTTTGATCGCTTAGCAACGAGTTGCATCGTGACGGCGCCAGGGCCGAGTTCGGTTGCAAGCCCAAGGCCGGCGGCAAGGATCTGCGATCGCGTGCGGAGTGCGCGCTCTTGGACGGGCGCGCGACGGCGACCAGCTGTTGCGGTAGCGAGGGGGAATGGCGCAGGGGGGAGCGAGTTCGGTGTAACGACGGCAATTTTCGGCTTGATGAGCCGTGTGTTCTTTGGCATGCATGCATCGTTGCATAGTCGGCACAACATACGAGTACTACGTGAGAACGATTCGGTTCTTTCAGCACCCCCCCCCGCTGGGAGATGTGTACGTTCAAAGGAACGAGCGCGAACTACTCGGCTGAGCGGCGCAGGTGCTTGATCAGGCGCGCGGCAGCGTTCGCCCCAGGTGCGCCCGTGACGCCGCCGCCCGGGTGCGTCCCTGCACCGGAGAGGAAGAGCCCGTCGATCGGCGTCTCGTGGCGGCCGATCCCGTAGAGGGGGCGCCACTGGGCAAACTGGTCGAATCCTTCGTTCACGTGCATCGCGTGACCGCCGCTCGCGCCCCAGTCTTTCTCGAGGTCGGCCGGCGTGATGAGCTGGCGCGCAACAACGCGCTTGCCGATCCCTGGCGCGACAGATTCGAGCACGCTCATCGTGCGATCGGCGAGCTGCTTGCGCTCTGCCTCGCCCCAACCACTCTTCAGGTTCGCTGGCGCGTACTGCACGATCGCGCTCACGACATGGCGCTTATCGGGCGCGAGGCTCGGGTCGATGAGTGTGGGGATCAGGGCCTCGACCACCGGCGTCTCACTCATCTCGCCGTACTTGCTTGCGTCGAAGGCCTTCTCGATGCCGAGCACGTTGTCGAGGATGACGATGCGACCGCGCAAGAGTGTCTGCGCCGATGGGCCACTCCCTGCGGCGGTGAAATCGGGGAGACGATCGAGCAAGAGATTCAACTTTGCGGTGACCCCGTTGCTGCGCGTGGCGCGCAGGCGGCGACGAAGTTCGGGGCCGGTCGCCTCGACGCCGAGCAGGTTGAGGAGTGTCGTCTTTGGATCGAGCGTTGAGAGCACATAGGGTGCAGCGATCTCTTCGCCGCTCGCCAGCGCGACGCCGGTCACGCGGCCGTCGCGCTCGGTGATCGCAACCACCTGCGCACCGGTGCGAATCTCTGCGCCGAAGCCTCGCGCCGCAGTGGCGAGCGCATCGATGATTGCGCCGGGTCCGCCGATTGCAACGACCGTCTGTCCGGCAGCGCCACCATCGGCACCGTCGCTGGTGATCCCGTCGAAGAGGAGGGTTGCGCCAGTTCCTGGCGACATCGGCCCAACCGCGTTGTAGATCGCCGCGCGCCACGAGATGAGGGCGAGGAGGTGCTCATCGTCGAGGTACTCGCCGACGAGGTCGGCGGCCGACATCGGCAGCATGCGGAGGATCTCTCGCCCATCGCCCTCCTGAAGATCGGTGAACGGGGCACGGAAGGCGAACCCGGCGAGGAGTTCGGCAACCGACTTGCCACCGTCGAGATCGGGGGCGACCCCGTCGAGCACCTCGGAAAAGTAGGCGCCGATCCGGCGCAGGCGACCATCGAGCTTCAGGTAGCCCGCAGCCGTCTTGGCGCCGTTGGGTCGCTCGGCGAGGGCGGCGGCCGTCTTCTCGGCATCGCGCCAGAGGGTGATCGCCGTGCCGTTGGTTGGATGCGGCGCGAAGACGCGCGTCTCTGGCTCAATGAGGCGCACCGAGCCGCCGAGGCCAAGGTCGCGTGCGATACGTGGACGGAAGCGTCCCACCGTGTGGGCAAGCATCGGCGCACGCACGCCATCGATCGACGCGGTGAGTGCCATGCCGCCGAGTTCGCTCCGCGCCTCAACGACGATCACGCGCATCCCTGCGCGTGCGAGGTAGCTCGCAGCAACGAGGCCGTTGTGCCCGCCGCCGAGCACCACCACGTCGGCCGAGGCGGGGCCGGTCGGTCGCTTCTTCGCCACGCTGCTCATTCGCCCACCTGCGCCTTGCTCTTCAAGATCTCGAGTGCCGCGAGGCGACCAGGGGCCGCCATGATCCCGCCGCCCGGGTGGGCCGATGAGCTCGCGAGCCAGTAGTCGCGGATCGGTGTCTTGTAGCGCGCCCAGCCACTCACGGGGCGATTGAACGCCATCTGTTGTACGAGGATCTCGCCCTGGAAGATATTTCCTTCGGTGAGGCCGATCGTGCGCTCAAGATCGAGCGGCGTCATCACCTGGCGGCCAACGATCTTGTCGCGGAAATCGGGGGCGAATTCAGAGATGGTGTCGACAACAAGATCACCGAACTGCTCCTTGATGTTGTCCCAGCCGCCATGCTCTGGCGCCAACTTGTGTGGCGCGTACTGCACGAATGCGGTGGCAACATGCTTCCCTGCCGGTGCCATCGTTGGATCGGTGAGCGTTGGGATGAGCATGTCGAGGAAGGGGCGCTTGCTCGGATGGCCATGCTTCGCGTCGTCGTACGCCTTCTCCATATAGTCGGGGCTCGGCGAGATGCTCACCGTGCCCATCAGGTGGCCGTTGCCTGGAGGCGCGGCGGTAAAGGTTGGGAGGCCATCGAGCGCGAAGTTCACCTTCGCCGAGCTGCCGCGGAACTTGAAGTTGCGGATCGCCGTCTCGAAATCGGTGGGGAGCGAACCGGTTGGGAGCATGTCGAGGAAGGTGTGCTTCGCATCGGCGGCAGAGACGATCGTGTCGGCATAGAGCTCTTCGCCCGACTCCAACACCACGCCAACGGCGCGATCGCCCTTGAGCAACACCTGCTTTACGGGCGCGTCGGTTCGCGTGGTGGCGCCAAATGATTGAGCGGCGCTCGCAATTGCGGCAGCGACGGAACCAGTTCCACCCTGCGGCAGGGCCCACTCGCGGAAGGAGCCGTCGATCTCGCCGAAGTAGTGATGGAGGAAGACCATCCCCGTGCCCGGCGACTTGATGCCAAGGAAGGTGCCGATGATGCCCGACGCCGACATCGTCGCCACGAGCGGCTCGCCCTCGAACCAGCGAGAGAGGAAGTCGTAGGCGCTCCCTGCGATCAGGTCGAGGAGGGCACCCTTCGTGCGCAGGGGCAGGTGACCAAAATCCTTTGCGAGCCCCGCATATTCGAGCCACTCTTTCGGATCGCCGTAGGGGTCGGGGGCGGCCATATCGATCGCCGGGCGAATGAATCGCGTGATGTCGTTGACCGTCTGCTTGAAGTCATCATAGTTATCGGCGTCGCGGTGCGACCACTTGCGAATCTCGCGAATCGTGTCGGCATGGTCGGTGCGGCGATCGAGGTAGCCATCCCAGTGCGGCGTGTAGGTGCCAACGGAGGGGGCCATCTGGAGTCCATGCTTCGCGAGGTCGAGCTCGCGAATGACCTGCGGTCGCAGCAGGCTCACAAGGTAGGAGGCGACAGAGAACTTGTAGCCGGGGACGGGCGACTCGGTCAGCGTTGCGCCACCAAGGATCGAGCGGCGCTCGAGGACGATCGTCTTCAGTCCGGCCTTCGCAAGATACGCCGCGGTAGTGAGCCCGTTATGGCCACCACCAATGACGATCACGTCGTACCGTTCTGCCACGTTGCCTCCCACTCCCGCCCCGAATCGCTAGGATGCGGGTGCGGCAATACTACCGCCAGGAGAGACGAAGGGAGAGGAGGGACGCATGACGCTCGAGACCCCGTTCCATCCTCGCACCGCGGAGCTGAATCAGGCACGTCGCTGGCGCAACTGGTCGGGCTTCTTCATTGCCGACTCATATTTCCCAGCGCACGACTTGGAGTACCACTCGATCCGCTTCTCGGCCGCGCTCTTCGACGTGACCCCGATGTGCAAGTACCGCATGAGCGGTCCCGACGCCGCGCGCCTTGTTGATCGCGTCATCACGCGCCGCGTCGATCGCATCAAGCCGATGAAGGCCATCTACACCCCGTGGTGCGATGAGACCGGTCGCGTCCTCGACGACGGCACGGTCGCCCTCCTCGCCGATGGCTCCTACTTCTGGACCGCCGCCGAGCCGCAGCACGGCTGGCTCGACGCCGCATCCGAGGGCCTCACCGTCACGATCGAAGACCAGACCGAGACGATCTGCGCCCTCTCGCTGCAGGGGCCGCGTTCGCGCGACGTCCTCTCCGCAGCCGTCGGCCGCGACATGAGCGACCTCGGCTTCTTCGGCCGCGCCGACGTCACCATCGGCGGTGTCGCCGTGGGAATCTCGCGCACCGGCTACTCCGGCGATCTCGGCTACGAGCTCTGGATGCCGTTCGGCGAGGCGCTCCCCGTGTGGGATGCGCTGATCAAGGCGGGCGAGGCGCACACCCTCCGCGTCGCTGGCATGGAGGCGCTCGACGTCGCCCGACTCGAGGCGGGCCTCATCATGGCCGGGGTCGACTATCACTCCTCGCGCACCGCGCGACACCCGAGCCAGGCGGTCTCGCCGTACGAGATCGGCT
The DNA here is from genome assembly GCA_903864185.1 of uncultured Chloroflexota bacterium. Classification (GTDB taxonomy): domain Bacteria; phylum Chloroflexota; class Limnocylindria; order Limnocylindrales; family Limnocylindraceae; genus Limnocylindrus. Next base: position 6,179 of record CAIPEX010000071.1, read on the forward strand.
TCGACCGCCTCGTCGATCTCGATAAGGCATCGTTCATTGGGAAGCGCGCACTCATGGATGAGGTTGCTGCAGGTGGGCCGGCCGATCGGCTCGTCGGTCTCGAGCTCGACCTCACCACCTTCGAGGCCGCCTATCTCGACCTTGGTTATCCGATCGAGCATCCACTACGCGCCTGGCGCAAGGTGATTCCGCTTACGCGCAAGGGCGAGACGATCGGCCGCGCCACGAGCGGCACCTTCTCGCCACTCCTCAAGCGCTCGATCGCGCTGGCGCGACTCCCCGTCAAGCACGCCACCCCCGGCACCGTCGTTGGGCTCGAGTGGGCGATCGAAGAGACACGCCAAGAGATTCCTGCGACGGTGGTGCCGCTCCCGTTCCTCGACCTGCCGCGCAAGCGCGGCTAGAAGCGCGCCGCTCGCTCTGGCGAGATCCCCCAAGCAGCGCTGATCAGCGCTGGGGTCAACACGCTCGCCGGCGTTCCGTCACCAATGATCGTGCCGTTGGCAACGAGGAGCACGCGCGTAAAGTGTTCGCGCACCAGATCGAGCTCGTGGAAGATCGCGACGATCGTGCGCTTCGTCTTCATGATCGTCTCGTCGCCAGCAAGGCTCGTCAGTAGATCGGCAATCTCCATCCGGTGACGCAGGTCGAGGTGCGCCGTCGGCTCATCGAGTGCGAGGATTGGCGTCTCTTGCGCCAGGCCAAGTGCAATGAGGACCAGCTGTCGTTCGCCTGCACTCAGCGTGCGCACGTCGCGATGCACAAGGTGCGCCGCGCCAACGCGTTCAATCGCAGCGGCGGCACGCTCTCGGTCGTGTGCACTCGCGCCACTCGGACCGCGCCCATGCGGAATGCGACCGAGCGCGACCAGATCATCGACGCGCGTCGCAAACGGAAGCGAGATGCCGGCGCCGACGACCGCGATCGAGTGGGCGATCGTCTCGCGTGTAAGGTTCGTGATCGGCTCGCTGCAGAGGATCACCTCGCCCGCTGCGGCTGGAAGTGCGCCGCTCAGTGCGCGCATGAGGGTCGTCTTGCCGGCGCCGTTCGGCCCAACGATCGCGACGCGCTCGCCCGGTTCGATAGCCAACGTGATGTCGTGCAAGATCCGCGTGCCGTTTAAATCGACGGCGAGCCCGCGCGCGCCGAGCAGCTCGTAGCCGGCGCTCATAGGGCGTACCCCGCACGTGCGCGCTGTAAGAGCCAGAGGAGGAACGGGGCGCCGATCAAGGCGGTGATCACGCCAACGGGAACCCCGATCGTGCGTGCCAGCGTGTCGGCAATCAGGAGGAGGAGGGCGCCGCCAATGGCGGAGAGTGGGAGGACGGCGCGCGGATCGGGTCCAACCATGAGGCGCACGAGGTGGGGCACGACGAGGCCGACGAACCCCACGAGTCCTGCCAGGGCGACGGCGGCCCCCGTGGCGAGCGAGGCGAGGGCGATGGTGATCTTCCGCTCACGCTGCACATTGACGCCGAGGTGTGTCGCCGCCTCATCACCAAGAAGGAAGGCGGCGAGTGGGCGGCCGCGCAGTGCGAGTGCAAGCGATGCAGCAACTGCAGGGATCGCGGCGGCGGCGAGGCGCGGCCACGATGCACCGTCGAGTCCGCCGAGCAAGAAACCGAAGATGGCGCGCAGGTTCGCACCACTCGTCAACATGACGAGCGAGAGTGCCGCCGCAAGGAGCGAGGCGACGGCGTAGCCAACAAGAAGGACGCTGGCGATTCGCTCTTCACCACTCCCGATTCCTGCAATGCGCCAGACGAGTGCGACCGAGAGCAGCGCGCCAACGAACGCGGCGAGCTGTACGCCGCCGAGCTCCCACGCAGCGCCACTGATCGGCACGAGGAAGGCGAGTGCGGCACCGAGTGCGGCACCGCTGCTTGTGCCAAGCACGTACGGATCTGCGAGTGGGTTGCGCAAGAGTGATTGAAATGCGCCGCCAGCAACAGCAAGCGCTGCGCCAACGACGATCGCGGCGAGGATGCGCGGAGCGCGCAGCTCTATGACGATCGACGAGGTGCTCGCCGAAACGGGCGATCCAACCGAGATGCCGAACTGCTGCGCAATCGCCGCGATCACCTCGCCCGGTGTGAGCGCAACCGCGCCAATGCCGATCGCCGTAACGGCAACGATCACCAGAAGGAGTGTGCCGCCAATGGCGAGCCGCCGCGTGCGCATGCTGCCGCTACGGGAGGGTGAGTTCTGGATGGATCGCCAGAATCAACGCGCGCAGGGCGGTCGCGATTCGCGGACCCGGCGTGGTGATCAGGTCGCCATCAACGGCGACGATGCTCCCATCGACGACCGCCGGCATGCTCCCCCAACC
>CAIPEX010000072.1 GCA_903864185.1 uncultured Chloroflexota bacterium
CTGCTGCTCGGCGAGGCGACAGAGGTTGGCGTGGAATCGAGTGTCATCGCACTTGCTCCAGGCGCACCAGCCGTGCTGCTCCGGCCGGGCGGCGTGCCGCTTGAGCAACTGCGCGAGCTTCTTGCACCATATGGCGGCGTGGAGCATGCGGACCGGCGCGCGCCGGCCCCCTCTGGTGCAGCCCTCCCAGCGCCAGGGATGACCACTGCACACTATGCGCCGCGCACGCCGCTCTACGTTGTAGTGCCGGGTGAGGTTGCACTGCTGCGCACGAAACTCCCGCACCTGCAGCGTGTCGCCGTCGTCGGACCAGACAATGCGGCAACGAAGGAGCTCGCCGAGGCTGCTCGCGCGGCAGGCCTCACCGTTGCGCAGAGCGTTGCCCTCTCGCCAACTCTCGACCACGCGCGCGCTGCATCGCGCCTCTTTGATCTGCTCCACAGCATCGATGGCGCACTCGGTGGCGAGCGCTCAGCAGGGATCTTTGTTGCGCCGTATCCTTCGGATGGTCTTGGGCTGGCGATCGCCGATCGCCTCCACCGCGCGGCAGCCGCGCAGCATGAGCGCGACGCGTAGAAGGAGCATTATGGCCGCACCACGCAGCAACTGGCTCGCCGAAGCGATCACCCCAACCGCGATTCGCCACTTCCCACAATCCGTCGCCGGACAAACAGTGTTCGCGCTTGGCCTCACCCTCATGGTTATTGGCGGGGGCGGGCTTCCCGGTTGGGAGATCTTCCATCAAGGCCTTGGCCTGCAGCTCGGGGTGCCGATCGGCACTGCCGCGCAGCTCAGCGGGCTCTTTGTCATCTTGCTCTGGATCCCGCTACGGCAACGCCCCGGGCTTGGCACGCTGAGCAATATCGTGGTGATCGGTTGGGTGATGAATCTCATCCTTGGTGCTGCTCGTCTCGCCAACGTGTCGACACCACCCGAGATCCTCGCCACGCAACCGATCCTCAGTGGCGCACTCGCGATTGCCGGCACCGCGCTCGTCGGCATTGGCTCGGGCATCTACATCGGCAGTGGGAACGGCCCTGGTCCGCGTGACGGCCTGATGACCGGGTTCCACCGCATCACCGGCCGGCCGATCTGGCAGGTGCGGACCGCGATCGAAGTGGTGGTCGGCATCATCGGCATCGCCTGCGGCGGCACATTTGGATTCGGCACGATCTGGTTCGCCTTCACCATCGGCCCGCAGGTGCAGTTCTGGCTCGCGCGATTAGATAAGGGTGGTCGCGCAGAGAAACAGGCGGCGAGCGCCTCGCGACGCTAGCCTCGTACGCTCGCGCGACGCCTAGCGCGGTAGGAGTGCGTCGATCGCGATCGAGGCGAAGATCACGGTGAGATAGGTGATCGAAAAACGATAGAGGCGCGTCGCGCCACGCAATGCTCCATCACCAAGAACATCGCCGCGCAGGCGCCAGGCACGGAGCAAGAAGATGGCGCCGCCAATCGACGCCACGGCGAGATAGACGAGTCCCATCCCAGCAACGGCCCAGAGGATGAGGCTCATCGCAACGAGCAGGATCGTATAGAGCCAGATCTGTCGTGCCGTCTCGGCTGGGCCCGCAAGCACGGGGAGCATGGGCACGCCAGCGGCGGCATAGTCGGGACCGATGCGCAACGCGAGCGCCCAGAAGTGGGGCGGCGTCCAGTAGAAGACGAGGGCGAAGAGCAGGATCGGGACAAGCGTCACGTCGCCGGTCACCGCCGCCCATCCGATCACGGGCGGCAGTGCGCCTGCAGCTCCGCCGATCACGATGTTCTGCGGCGTCGATCGCTTCAGGATCAACGTATAGATGAGCACGTAGAAGGCGAGTGCGAGGAGCGAGAGGAAGGCGGCCATCATCGTGGTTGTTGCCGCCAAGAAGAGGAAGCTCGCAATGCCGAGGAGTGAGGCGAAGCGCAACGCGCTCCCGATGCTGATCGATCCAGCAACGAGTGGCCGGCTCTTTGTGCGGGCCATGCGCGCGTCGATATCAGCATCGACGATGCAGTTGAACACATTCGCACTCGCTGCGCTGAGGGTTCCACCGATGAGCGCTGCGCCAATGAGCAACGGGGATGGCATCCCGCGTGCCGCGAGGAGCATGGCAGGGACCGTGGTGATAAGGAGGAGCTCAACGATCCGCGGCTTGGTTAGTGCAACGTAGGCGAGGATGCTGCTGCGCATGCTCCCACCGCCCGATGTGTTCGAGCGGCCCGACCCAACGCGAGCCTCAAGCAGCGCGGTGACGGCGGCGGCCGATGTGAGGAGCCAGATCGTCGTTGCGAGAGCGACATGGAGTGTCTGCGTCCACGGGGCAAGTTTCGTGATGATCTGCAGGGCGCCGATGATGCACTGCACTGCAAAGATGCCGAGGCTCGCCTCGAGAAGGCGCTTCACGCGGCGTGGGCTTCCCGCCTCACGACGCACGATCCAGGTGGCTGCAATGAGTACAAGTGCAACGATCCCGGTCGCATAGCGATGGAGGATCTGCGGCGCAGCGAGCTCGGTGATCGGTGGCACTGGCGTGCCGCCCATGAGCGGCCAGTCTGGGTAGATCAGACCCGTGTCGGTTGCCGTCACATTTGATCCGAAGAGGAGGAGGGCATACACGGCGCCAGCGGCAATCAGCGGCGCGATGACTGCACCCTTCGCGCGCGTGATCCCTGGAAGCTTCTCTGGGTATCCGCTCCGAATGTAGACCCAGACCTGGAGCCCAGCGAAGGCCATCGCCGTTGCAAGGTGCGCGGTGACGGAGCGACCCGAGTTGGATTCAAGCACCGTCTGGCGGCCGAGCCATGCCTGGAAGAGGACGAGCGCGAGGAGCGCGAGTGAGGCGCCCTGCAGCGAGCGGCGTCCTCGCAGCGAGCGGAGGGCCGCGGCGACTACGCCGAGGACGATCAGGCCGATCCCCGCAGCAATCGTGCGGTGAATCCACTCGAGCCACGCCTTGTAGTCATCGAGCGGCGGGATGATCTGCCCGTAGCAGAGCGGCCAGTCTGGGCACCCCATCCCCGACTCTGTTGCGCGCACGATCACGCCGACAACGACGAGACCGACGGTCGCACCAAGAAGGAGGCGGAGCAGGCGACGGAAGGTAACCATGCCGCAATAATACGCGCTCGCCAGCATGCTTGCGGTAGAGTCACGTTATGCACCGACGCCGCCGCCTCCTCTCGCTCGCCGCCGCACTCCTCGTGCTGGCGGCTGCCTGCAACGAGAGCGCAAGTGCCAGTCCAACACCGTCGATGACAAGCACACGGGTCGGCTGTCTCGATCAGTGGCCGGCAAGCGGAAAGGTCACGACGACTGGCCCGATCCCGCAGCTCGTGAATTCAGATCTTGCACCGGGTGATACACGCCTCCTCCTTGGGCTTATTGATTCGGCCGGCTACCCGCTTAATGGCTCTCAATGGAACCTCACAGCGCAGCTCTACAACCTTGCCACTGACGGATGCACCCCACTCGCTGCAGCCGCACCCCTCACCTTTGAGTGGGCGATCAAGGATGTTCGCGGATTCTTCGTTGCTCCAGCAACACTGCCGACCGGACTCCGCGATATGGGTATTGCCGTGAGCGGCACCAACGAGACAGGAGCCCCCGTATCAATTCACTTTGCTGCGGCGGTTGCTGCATACGGGATCGCCCCGCATCCGGGCGATTTGGCGCCAACCATTGCCACGCCGATCGCTACCAACGATCCCCATGGACTCGCTGGCGTGAGCACCGACAGCACCCCCCTTGCACGCCTCTACGAACGCTCTGCAGCCGACCTTCTCGCTGCGGGGAAGCCATTCATGATCGTCTTCGCCTCGCCTGCCTTCTGCACCTCGCTCGCGTGCGGGCCGACACTTACAACGATCAAGGAGGTGGCTCCAGCATTCAAGAAGCTCGCCATCATCCATGTTGAGCCGTACATCATGGAGTGGAACGGCACGCGGATGGCACCGGTCATGGCCACGGGCGGCGGACTTCAGCCGAACCCGATCGCCGTTGCCTGGCAGCTGCCAATTGAGCCGTGGATCTTCACCGTGGATGCGCAGGGCCGAATCGTGCGCTCCATTGAAGGTGTCGTTGGTGCCGCTGAACTACGTGCGGCGCTGGCGGAGATCGCTAAGAAGTAGCCTCCGCAGACGCGGAGTGTCCACGACTCCCGGGTGCTCCGATCGGCTCTCCCGCCGCGCAGTGCGGGCAGGTTGCCGCCTCATAGGTCGGCAGGTCGAGCGTCAGTGTGGCAATCAGTGGGATCGGATCTTTGCCTGGTGACTCGAGTGACTGCATTGCAGGGTCCCGGCTCGCGAGGACAGCGGCAGCAATCGGATGTGCGCCGGCCGCATAGAGCGGTGGGAGCAGCGCGTGGAGTGAACCGCCGGTCGTCAAGATATCGTCGACAAGGAGTACGCGCGAGCGCGGTGCAATGTGGAAGCCGCGACGAAACTCTCGACGGGTGGCGCCGTTCTCACCGCGCACCTCTTCGGCAAAGATGCCGCGCACGCCGAGGCGACGAGCGACCTCGTAGGCGAGTAACACGCCACCGGTTGTTGGCCCAACGACGAGGTCGATCTCGGCGCCAATGCTCTGCGCGTATGTCAGGGCACGCGTTGCGATGATGCCGCAGAGTTCAGCAGCAGCTTCCGGATGTTGCAGCAGCGCCCACTTCTCGACGTACGAGCCCGCATGGCGTCCGCTCTTCAGGAGAAAGTGTCCACGCTGTAGCGCATGCGTTGCGAGCATGAGCCCCTCAACGCGGCGCGTAGATGCATCGAGGTCAAGCGGGTCGACTGGCGCGCTTGGGTAGCCATCTGGTGGCGTGAGCTGCTCGCGCGCTGGGATGAGGCGTTCGTTCATGCGCGCAGCCTAGCGTGTTGGTGCAAGTGCAGTGCCGATGAGCCCTGCAACCGTATCGTGGCCGCGTGCTGCGGCTGCACGGCGTGCGCTCTCACTCACGGCAGCGGGGAGATTCGCATCCGCCCAGAGCGCACTGCCAAGGCTTACAAGCGTTGCCCCCGCGGCAAAGAAGTCGAGCGCGTCAGCTGGTGAGCCGATCCCGCCACCGCCAATGATCGGCGGTGCGCCGCGAAGGCCTGCCGTGGCGGCGATTGCAGCGAGCGCGAGCGGGCGAACGAGTGGCCCGGAGAGCTCTCCTGCACCAGC